>WRGY01000104.1 GCA_009786925.1 Defluviitaleaceae bacterium
TCCGTTGCCTTTTTCATTTCCGTTATAATGCACATTGCCTTCACCTCTTGTGCATTATAACCATTACAGTTTTTTCCTCAAATCAAATCGCCGTGGCTTGAAGAGAAAATATTTGACAATCACGTTGACAACTGTTAAGATTCTGTCCGAGACATCGCGGGCGATGTTTTTTTGGTTGTGAAAAGAAAATGAAAGTGAGGGATATTAATGCGTACAAAAATCACATTAGCATGTACAGAGTGCAAGCAACGCAACTACAACACAATGAAAGAAAAAAAGAATCACCCTGACCGCATGGAAACAAAAAAATATTGCAAGTTTTGCAATAAGCACATGCCGCACCGCGAAACAAAATAGGGAGGCGTGAAAGCCATGAATCAAGAAAATGAAAATGTAGTAAAAAGCACCTATCAAACCTATCGCGCAGAGTTCCGCAAAATCGTTTGGCCCTCACGCGAGACATTGTTTAAGCATACGATTACGGTAATAGTTGTGTCGTTGATGTTTGGTGTGTATATAGCGTTTTTTGACTTTATTTTTGGTCAAGCATTCCAAGGCTTTGTGGGCTTGATATCGTAAGGAGACAATATGGAAGAATCTAAATGGTACGTTGTCCACACCTATTCCGGTTACGAAAACAAGGTAAAAGCCAATCTGGAAAAAATCATCGAAAACCGCGGAATGCACGAGTTTTTCGACCAAATCGTTGTGCCTGTACAGGACACAATTGAGATGAAAAACAATGTAAAAAAATCCGTGCAACGCAAAATTTACCCCGGGTATGTTTTGCTAAAAATGATAATAACAGATGATACATGGTATGTGGTGCGCAATACACGAGGAGTAACGAGCTTTGTAGGCCCGGCATCAAAACCCGTGCCACTCACCGACGAAGAAATAATCTCCATGGGAATAGAAGTCCCCGATTTCGAGCTGGATCTCGACATTGGAGAAATTGTCCGCATAATCACAGGCCCCTTCGAAGGCTCTGTAGGTAATGTAAAGGACATCAACCATCAAAAGAAAACAGTATCTATCACACTTAGCGTCTTTGGGCGCGAAACACAGGTAGAGGTTGACTACCACGTCTTACAACGTATGTAACCAAATAAGTGGGAGGTCGCGTATATATGCGTCCGCTTGCACCACAAGGAGGAAAATATATGGCAAAGAAAATTACGGCTTATGTAAAATTACAAATCGAAGCCGGCAAAGCAACACCAGCCCCCCCCGTAGGTCCCGCGTTGGGTCAACATGGTCTTAACATGATGGGCTTTTGTAAGGAATTTAACGAGCGCACAAAAAACGACGCAGGCATGATTATTCCTGTAGTTGTTACCGTCTTTGCGGACAAGAGCTTCTCGTTTATCACAAAAACACCACCGGCGGCAGTTCTTATTAAAAAGGCCTGCAAAATTGAAAAGGCCAGTGGCACACCCAGCAAAAAAGAAAAAGTAGCAACCATCCCTAAAGCCGAAGTCCAAAAAATTGCGGAGATTAAAATGGTAGACCTAAATGCCGCAAATATAGACATGGCAATGAGTATGATAGCCGGCACAGCCCGCAGTATGGGCATTGTCGTAGGCGAATAGGGGGTAAATGATATGAAACGTGGAAAAAAATATACAGATGTTGCTAAACTCGTAGAAGAAGCAAAGCTCTATGATATAAACGAAGCAATGGATTTGGTGCAAAAAACGAGCATAACAAAATTTGACTCCATGGTGGAGGCGCATATACGTCTCGGGGTAGACTCCCGCCATGCAGACCAACAAGTACGCGGCGCGGTTGTATTGCCTCATGGTACGGGTCGTACAGTGCGTGTTCTTGTGTTTGCAAAAGGTGAAAAAGCGACAGAGGCAGAAGCCGCAGGCGCAGACTTCGTAGGCGGCGACGAGCTTGTCGCAAAAATCCAAGGCGAAAACTGGTTTGAGTTTGACGTGGTAGTTGCCACACCCGATATGATGGGTACAGTAGGTAAAATCGGCCGCGTTTTGGGTCCAAAGGGCCTTATGCCAAACCCAAAAGCAGGCACAGTTACCGCAGATGTTACAAAGGCAATCGGCGATATAAAAGCAGGTAAAATCGAATACCGCCTCGACAAAACAAACATCATACACGTACCCATAGGCAAAGTATCCTTTGGAACGGAAAAGCTTGCACAAAACTTTCAGACACTAATGTCTGCTGTTATCAAAGCAAAACCTTCCGCCGCAAAAGGCACCTACCTTAAAAGCATAACGCTGGCAAGCACAATGGGTCCCGGCATAAAAATTAATCCATTAAGAGTAGAATAAGATTAATGTCGTAAAGGCAGCGTAAACGTAAATACGCTGCCTTTTTCTATGTCGCTTTCAACGGTGAGGGTCTCGCCGTGAACGCGTATAAACTCCTTTACGATAGACAGCCCAAGCCCGCTCCCCATCTTGTCCTCACCTCGTGACGTATCGCCTTTGTAGAAGCGGTCAAAAACATATTTCAATTCCTCATCCGTCATTCCGCGACCGGTGTCGGAGACGGATACGATTACCTTTTCTTTAGCCTCCGTTGTTTCGACAAAAATTTCGCCATCGGCGGGGGTGAATTTTACGGCATTATCCAAAAGATTGTGCAACACGCGGCTTATTTGATTCTTGTCGGCCTCTACAAAATTTGCGCTATAAGCAAAACGGCTTGTTATCATTAGCCGCTTTGTTGTGGCCTGACTCGAAAAGCCTAATATTGTTTTTCGGATTAGCTCGTTTATGTCGAAGGTAGATTTTTCGGGCTTTGCCTCACTTTGGATGTCTAAAATATCATTAGACAACTTTATAAGCCGCTCGGATTCATCCAATATTATGCCCAAATAATAGGGCTGTTCTGCAACACTCACTGTCCCATCAGCAATCGCTGTGACAAACCCACGCATACTCGTGAGGGGCGACCGTATATCGTGCGAAAGATTAGAAATAAATGTGTTGCGTATACGCTCCTGCTCTTGCAAGCCTTCTGCCATTTTGTTGAACTGCTCCGCCAGGCGACTTATTTCGTCTTTGCCGCGCACGGGTAGACGTTTTTCGAAATCACCACCCGCAATGATGCCCGCCGCCGCATTTATTTGGCGCAGTGGCTTGGAAATCGCACGGCTTGTGAAAAAGTGCAACACAAATGCCAACACCGCCGATACCCCAAGCACAAATAGAATAATACGGTACATGTCACTGACCGCCGCCTCCAGCTCTGCCATTGATACCCCAACCAATGCCGCGCCTGCAACCTCTCCCCCTATCCAAAAAGGCACACCAACCACCAACAACGGCTGGAGTGCAGGGTGATTTGATGTGCCGAATACTGCAACCGTCTCACCACGCATGACAGGAGCTATTTCATCTTCATAAACATGCGCACCCGCACCGACAGGCACACCATAATCTACAAAAACATTAAACTCAGTATCCAAGATAATAACTGTAGCACCCGTATACATATGAATATTGCGGATTTCTTGCCCCAAAACAAAAAACGCACCATATCCCGACAGATTTTCCATGGAATAAGCAACCCTTTCGGCAAGCCTTGTGAGTTCTTCGGCTCTCTGCTCCGTCAAAAAACCACGTAACACCTGCGAAAGTACAATCCCCAAAAATGCAAAACAGATAATAAGTATGCCAAGATAAAAAAGAAGTTGCTTTCCAAAAATTCGCATAATTCCACCTCATGTGATAAAATTAAAATGCTGGGCTTTGCCCAAAAAACTTTGGTATCGGGGTCTATATATGAAAAAAAATAAAATAAAGTTTATTGATGTATTTATCGGTGCGATGCTCTTGATTGTGGTGGCGATTATGCCGTTGGTGGTGCAAGTTACGGTTAGGGCTGTGCCGCCTGAGCTTGTGCCTTATACGAGGGGGCGTTTTCCCGAAGGATTGTATTTTGATATTTTCAGTTATTGGAAAGGTGTCGCGATACTTTTGCCTGCGGGCTTGATTGCATTCTTTTATATAAATGATTTAATCACGGGGGGGAAGATGCCTGACTATAAAGAGTTTATCAGGCGACCCTATGTTATTTTGAGCGGTGTATATTTGCTGTTTGTGATTATCTCCGCTATATTTTCGCGCTATACACATACAGCTTGGCTGGGCACCTTCGACCGTGGCGAAGGTGCGTTTATGTGGATGGCTTATTTTATTGTCTTTTTCGCCATGATTTATTTTGTTAAAGACTTATCACGAGCTAAGATTATTTTGTTTGGTCTTGTTTTTTCCTCCATTATAATGGGTGCCATAGGGGTTGGGCAATTTATTGGACGTGATTTCTTTGGAATGCCGGCAGGACAGTGGCTGATTACGATTGGCGATGCTTGGTTGCATAGCCAAAGAGCCGGGATTGCTCCCGAGTTTCCTATGTCTTACGGCACATTGTTTAACCCCAACACTTTTGGCAAATATTCTGCAATGCTTAGTCCTGTGCTTTTGCTTGTCGCGCTTACGTATGACGGCAAAAAACATATCAGGATTGTTTTTTTGGTTGCGGGTGGGCTTATGTTGCTTGGGGTTTTTGGGAGTAGCTCGCTCGGTGGATTGATTGGAATTATTACAGCTTCTGTGGTGCTTATTATTACCTTTTTGTGCCGCCCCGGGATTCCCGTAAAACGACTTGGACTGACGGCGTTACCTGTTGTTGTTTTGCTTTTGCTTGCCATCGCCTTTGTTCCGCAGCTCAATGACAGGGTCACATTTTTGTTTACAAGGATGCAAGTGGCCATGCGTGCCGAGACGCATGGCATACAGAACTATTTGATTGATGGCAATACGATGACAGTAAAACGCGAGGACAGGACAATATTGAGTCTGACTGCGGAAGATTTCCATCATAATGATTGGCTAACAGTGCGTGATGGGGACGGAAATATAGTTGAACCCCGGATTACACATACTCCCGGTAGCGAAACACATCCTACAATAATAGCGTATACCTTCGAAATACCCGAATATAGGACAATAACAATCGAGCATATGCTAGAGTTTGCCATGTTTAACTATCATCACAGAGGTGCGGCACAGTTTATGTTCACCTTTGCAGATGGTGGTCGGTTGCATGGGATTTCTCCGCTTAACGGTGAGGTTATCGACTTTGCCGACGTAGTACCTGCATGGGGGTTTTACGGACGTGAAACATGGGGCAGCAGTCGCGGACATATTTGGTCACGGTCGTTTCCTCTAATGCTAAGTCGCACGATTATTGGTAGCGGACCTGATACCTTTGTTAATGTTTTTCCCAAGACAGAGATTGTCGCATCTCACAGATTTCATCACACATCGGCTTTTATCGTAGACAAGGCGCATAATATGTTTATTCAGACATGGATTGTTACAGGTGGGATTTCGGCGATTGCATTGTTTGGGTTGTTTGCGCATTATATTTTCACCACATTTATTATGCTTATTAAAACAAAGGACATGCCTATGTTTGCATATGGTTTGCGGCTGGGTCTTTTATGCGCGGTGAGTGCGTATGTGATGTCGGGGATGGCGACAGATACGACCATCGGCTCTACCGGTGTGTTTTTTGCAATCCTTGGATTGGGTTATGGGGTGAATGCGGTTGATAAACTCTAATATAGCCACCATGGCGGGTGCCAAGGAATTGATGGCACGTCACGGATTGATGGCAAAAAAGAAGCTCGGACAGCATTTTTTAATCGACCAACATGTACTGAGCAAAATAATCACAGCGGCGGGTATATCAGAAGGAGAGCATGTCTTAGAAATCGGCCCCGGTATAGGCGGGATGACGCAAGCCATGTTGGCAGAGGGTGCAAGAATAACTGCCGTGGAGTTGGATAAACAGCTCGTACCTATATTAGAAGAATTGTTTGAGGGACAAAACTTTAAAATCATACAGGGTGACATCCTGCGGACGAGCCTAAAAAAAATAGTCCCTGATGCTAACAACATCAAAGTAGTTGCAAATTTGCCGTACTATATCACCACGCCTGTTATCTTTCATTTGTTGGAAAGCGGATTGCCGTTTGAATCCATTACCGTAATGATTCAAAAAGAAGTAGCACAGCGTATGGGGGCGGTTCCGGGGAAAAAAGACTATGGCTCACTTACATTGGCAGTACAGTATTATGCGGATGTTGAGCTGATTGCAAATGTGCCTGTTAACTGTTTTTTTCCTCGTCCGGGGGTGGATTCTGCGGTGGTAAAGCTTAAACTTTTACCCGCGCCGAGGGTGGACGCGGATAAAGAGCGGATGTTTAAAATAATCCATGCCGCATTTGGAAAACGCCGCAAGACCCTGTTAAACGCTCTGGACTCCGAAGGCATAGGCGGCGGAAAAATCGCCTTGGCAGAAGCCTTGGAAAGTTGCGGGATAAACCCCCAAATCCGTGGCGAAACATTAGATATTTACCAATATGCCAAAATATCGGAACTCCTCAAATGAATGTCTTTGTATTAAAAATAGTAGCACTTGTTTCCATGCTAATCGACCATGTCGGCGCGGTTTTTTTCCCTGATATGACGATTCTGCGTGTGGTTGGGAGGATTGCTTTTCCTGTTTTTGTGTACCTTATCGCAGAGGGATTTAGACGCACAAAAAGTCCGTGGAAGTTTGTCGCAAGGCTTGGTGTTTTTGCTATCATCTCGGAAATACCGTTTGACTTGGCGTTTAATGGTGGCGTAGATTTTTTTGCAAATACCAATATTTTTTACACACTGTTTTTGGGCGGATTGGCGATTGCCGCTCACAAGTTTTTACCATTTATACCTGTTTTGGGTTGCATGGCTTTAGCAGAGTACCTATCATCCGATTATGGAGCTTATGGCGTGCTTTTTGTTTTTTGTATGTACATTATCAGTAATTTCAAATTACGTTTAGCGGCAATGGCGGTGTTGAGTCTTTGGCAACATGCATGGATGCTTTCTTGGGGAATAGTTTACCTTGTATACATTCCTATCTATTTGCTTATGCTCCCTGCGACGCTAATCCCTGTTGCACTGATTGCGCTATACAACGGTAAACGCGGCGTGGGGCTAAAGTGGTTTTTTTATGCCGCTTATCCCATTCACTTGCTAGTATTTGCTTTGATTGCGGCATGTTTTGACTGTTGTAGACGAGTATAAATTTTTTTGATAACCCCTTGCGCACTTTCGACAGAATATTTTTTTGCAGCTTCACGACTATTTTTGCTTAGATGGTCGCGCAGGTTTTTATCGCTGATTAATCTTTGGATATTATTTTCAAAGCCGTCTATATCACTATAATCGCATAACAAGGCGGTTTCGCCTTCTTTTGCATACTCTGTAACACCCCTCGCCCGTGATGTCACCATCGGCAATCCCGCAGCCATCGCCTCTATAGAAGATTGACCGATGCCCTCCCGTATAGATGGAAATGCAAAAATATCAGCCGCGTTAAAGAAATCGCCGATGTTGCTCTTATAACCCGCAAGGATTAGCCTGTTTTCACAGCCAAGACGCTTGCTTTCTCGCAAAAGTTTTTCGCGTAGTTTCCCCTCGCCGCAAATTACATAATATACATCCGTAAGTCTTGCAATGGCCTGCAAAACCGTCATATGGTTTTTATTTTTGTTTAGCTCACCAAGCGACAATACAAGAGTACTGCCTTCGGGGATACCAAGCTCTTCTCGCAATGTAGCGTTGCAACTCGCCGCGACACGCGCAAAATCAACCCCGGGTCCGAGGCTGTTTTCTACAGGTACATTAAATTCCGATGCTCGTTGGGTATCTTCTACATTGAGTGTAATAATCATATCCGTAAACCGAGCCAAAAACCGCTCGGCAGGATAGTATAAAATCCAGTTAACAAGCGGCGCACCCTTATAAAAATGAAAGCCATGCGCATGGTAAATCACCTTGGTGCCGCGTCTGCGTGCCGCACATGCCGCAAGACGTGCGACCATAGACGCAACAGGCGTGCTACACGCTACGATGTCATAATTATTTTCGTCTATTAGTTTTTTCAACTTAAAATACGACCTAAAATTACCCATGCCAAAAGGTGAACGCGAAAAAGGCATGTCAAAAAACTTGTCACAATTTTCAATGACACAGTCCTCACCCATGTCATTACATGCCGCTACATGCACCTCATAACCCATTTCACGTAGCCATTTAAACTGCGAAAGATAAAAAACGTTGACATGTAGTTTTACAATCGTCGCAACGAGCAAAAATTTTTTAGTACGCATTTTTATCAGTAAACGCCCCTACAAATGTGAGAACACAAATTTTTATATCAAACACCAAATCCCAGTTTTGTATATAATAATTATCGCATTTTATTCTCTCTTTTATAGATGTGTCACCACGCCAACCATTAACCTGCGCCCAGCCGGTTATTCCCGCCTTTACGTAGTGCCTGAGCATATATTCCGGGATTTCATTTTTAAATTTTTCTACCCAATAAGGGCGTTCCGGGCGTGGGCCGACTACACTCATATCACCCAAAAACACATTAATAAACTGTGGGAGTTCGTCCAAGCTGGTTTTTCTTATAATCGTGCCGAACTTGGTCTTGCGTGGGTCATTTTGTGTTGTCCACTGCGTTTGCTCTTCTGCGTCTGTCTGTACCCTCATGCTACGAAATTTTAGCATATTAAATGTCTTTCCATTTTGCCCAACACGTTCTTGCTTAAAAAAAATCGGGCCGGGTGACGACACCCTTACCCCAATAGCCACCGCAATCAATATAGGTGAAAAAAATAAAAGCGCGGCAGAAGAAAAAGCAATATCAAACGTCCTTTTAAGAAAGCGATTAAAAAAAGAATCCAAAGGAATATCGCGGATTACCATGAGCGACATACCGTTTACATCCTCTATGTTTGTACTGACATTAAGCAACTCATAATAAACCGGAACAATCTTTACCCTAATGCCCTCCAGGTCACATATTTTAATGATTTTTGTTATTAGCTGTATTTCGTCTGCATTTAATGCGATTACGATTTCATCAAATACATATTCTTTGTTTAGCTCCGGCAATTCGTCAATACTCCCCAAAACCTTATACCCCATAAAACCGGTGTGTTTGTCACTCCCCTGTGTCAGGATTATGCCTTCCATGCGATAACCCCATCGCCTATACGCTTTGATGGAGCTGATATACGCCTCCGCCAAACGATTAATACCTACGACAGCAATCCGCTTTTGATAATGTCCTTTTTTATAGTGACTGCGCATGTAAGTGCGATACATGCTACGAAAAACAGCAGCAAACAAAATATTAAACGTAACAAAAAAGAAAAGCACCCAACGAGAATACTCCAGCCCCCACCTAAAGACAAAGGTAAACCCAACAAGCAACAATGCCGCAAGCAGGTTAGCTGACAGTATTTTTACAAACTCCTTTGATGCTTGGTTTTTTAAAGTTGCCTTGTATAACTTAAATGCAGCACTGACGACAACAATCACCGGTATCATGATAAATACAATGGTATAATAATAACTACTCGGCTCCCCTATATCCCCTATATCCGAAAAAATCCCGACATTAAACCTAACCCATATACTAAGCAGATTTGCAAGCACAATCGCCAACATATCCAAAAGCAAAACCACAATACTATACAGCCGCCATTCTCGCTTCATATAATACAAACATCCCTTCTTTTATAGCTCTAATTTACCCCTGTTCAAAGAAAATGTCAAAGCTTTACTATTCCTACGCAATAGCATACAATAACAAAAAAATGGATTAAGGTGCATCATGCGGATAGCTAAAATGAAGCGTGGCATCCACCCGCTGGATAATAAAAATACAGCTTCTCAAAAAATCAGATATTTTTTCCCAAAGAATGGTGCGGATATGGTCTACCCTATGGTACAACATCTGGGCGCGCCTTGTAAGCCGATTGTGGCGGTTGGTGACATGGTGGATGTCGGGCAAAAAATCGCTGACAACGATGCATATATGTCATCGCCCATCCATTCTACAGTTTCGGGGATTGTTACTGATTACCGCATGACCATTACGCCTTCGGGGCGTATGTGCAATGCCATAGTGATTAAAAATGATGGGAAATATCGTGACCACCCCGATTGCAACCATGGTGTTGATTTTACAAATATGCCACGCGAAAAAATTTTGGCATATATCCGCGAGTCGGGTTTGGTGGGGCTTGGCGGTGCAGGCTTCCCTTCTCATGTAAAGCTTGACCCTCCTGCTGACAAAACAATCGACACAATTTTTATAAATGCGGCGGAGTGTGAGCCATACCTTACAAACGACCACCGCGTATTATTAGAAGAACCAACACGCATTCTAAAAGGCATGGAGGTCATACTCCACCTCTTTCCCGAAGCAAAAGCCATCCTTGCAATCGAAGACAATAAACTCGATGCAATAAAATTACTTACTGAACTGAATACAAACCCTCGTATCACCGTAATGCCCATGAAAACATGCTATCCACAAGGCGCAGAAAAGCAAATTATAAATGCCTGCCTTGGGAGAGAAGTGCCTTCGGGCGGCTTTCCAATGGATGTGGGCTGTATCGTCATCAACGTGGATACGACCATCTCCCTGCATAGGGCTTTTTTTCGTGGGCGGCCTCTTATGCGCAAAATCGTGACGATTGCGGGTGGCGCAGTCAACAATCCCGGCAATTATAAAATCCGACTGGGCATGAGCTATCGCGAGGTCATAGAAGCCGCAGGCGGACTAAATTCACGCGCTTACAAAATCGTCATGGGTGGACCTATGATGGGCGTGGCGCATTATACTCTGGATGTGCCTGTAATAAAAACATCGTCGGCATTGCTTTTTTTTACGGAAGAAGAAAGCCGCGTAAGCGATGAGCGCAATTGTTTCCGTTGTGGAAAATGCGTAGACCACTGCCCCATGGGTCTATTACCACTGGATTTGAACAAATATGTACTCGCAAATAAAATAGAGCTGTTTAAAAAGTATAATGGCATGGACTGTATAGAATGCGCTTGCTGTTCCTATACATGCCCTGCAAAACGCCATCTTTCCCAATCAATAAGCACAGTACGCCGCGAACTGCTCGCGGCAAGATAAGAGGGTAAACCCATGGAAAAACCGCTTTATACCGTCACATCTACCCCGCATATACATTCTACAGATACGATAGACAAGACCATGCGCTACGTGCTTTTGGCTCTCGTACCCGCAACGATAGCAGGCGTTGTTTTTTTTGGATTGCGAGCGTTAATGATTATTTTAATTTCTATCGCCGCCGCCATTATATTTGAAGTATTGTTCCAAAAGACGGCAAAACGCCCGGTTACTGTGTCTGATGGGAGTGCCGCTGTCACGGGCTTGTTGCTCGGCTTGGTCTTGCCGCCTGCTGTACCGCTTTGGTTCCCCATCGTAGGGGCTTTTGTTGCAATCATTGTCGTAAAGCAACTATTTGGGGGCCTTGGACAAAACTTCTTAAACCCTGCGTTGGCGGCTAGGGCAGTGCTGATGGCGGCATATGCCTTGCCTATGACGGCAGGCTTTTTTGAGCCGCAAGGATTATATAATTGGACCGACATAGATGTCGTTGCATCCCCTACCCCACTTGCAATTATAGGCAGTGAAGGATTCTACCCGGCGGCAGCAGATTTTGTTGCGGCATTTGTCGGCAATATCAGTGGCTCTATCGGTGAAACAAGTGTAATTGCATTACTCATCGGCGCAGCATTTCTTTTTTATAAAAAGGTGATTTCTTGGCACATTCCAATATGTTTTATTGCATCAGCAGGTGTTTTTGTTTTTATTTTTAACCCCAACATGCTCGCTCTGTATCATCTGATAACGGGCGGACTTATGCTTGGGGCATTTTTTATGGCTACGGATTATCCGACTTCGCCTATGACACCTATGGGCAAGGTGGTTTTTGGCATAGGCTGTGGTATCTTGACAGGGATAATACGGCTGTTTGGTGGCTTCCCGGAAGGAGTCGCGTATGCAATCCTTCTTATGAATTTAACCGTGCCACTCATCGACCGTTATGTAAGGCCTCGTGTTTTAGGTACAAAAAGGAGGGGAGCGTGATGGATTTAGTCAAACCAACATTGGCTCTTTTCGCAATAACCCTCTGTGCGGCAATATTGATTGGAGTTACATATAACATCACACAAGAGCCAATTGCACAACAACGCGCCCGCACCGAAACAGAAGCCATCATCGCATTTTTTCCCGACACTTACACAACAGAGCATTTCAAAATCTACGACAGCTCATCGCTCACAGGATACCATGTCAGTCGAGGGGTAAACGGCGAAATCGTCGGTTATGTGTTTTCTGCCGCTCCTGCGGGATATGGCGGAACAGTGTATATGATGGTCGCACTCGATTTGTCGGGCGCATTAAAAGGTGTACAAATTATCAGCCATAGCGAAACACCGGGGCTTGGCTCCGTTATCGCAGAGGACTGGTTTGCAGGTCAATTTATCGGCCTCACGGAGCGCGTCAGCTTTGGAGAAATCGACACAGTGGCTAGTGCAACCATATCAATAAATGCGGTCTTACGTGGGGTCAATGACGCAATCGAATTTTTTGAGGGGGAGTAATATGAGCCTAATTAAAGCAGTCAAACGTTTTAAAAAAGGCGTGTTGGACGAAAATCCGATTTTTTCGCAAGCTGTCGCGCTTTGTCCCGTATTGGCTGTGACTACGTCCATCACAAATGGGATTGGGCTGGGACTGGCCACACTGGCTGTACTTACGGCATCATGCCTTGTTGTTTGTGCTTTGCGGCGGTTTATTCCTACACAGGTGAGGATACCATGTTTTATTGTGATTTCTGCAACATTTACTACGATTGTGCGATTGCTTATGGAGGCATTTTTGCCTTCACTTAACGAGGCTCTTGGGATTTTTATACCGCTAATCGTTGCTAACTGTATTGTCTTGGCGCGGATGGAGTCCTTTGCGGCAAAACAGCCTCCTGTTATGGTGCTTTTTGATTCTGCGGGGATGGGGCTTGGGTTTACCGGTGCGCTCGCAATTATTGGTGTAGTGCGAGAGATTTTGGGGCTCGGGACAATGTTTGGTATTACCGTTATGCCGGAGGCTTTTCCACGGGCGACTATCATGATAATGCCTGCGGGTGGTTTTTTCGCGCTGGGCTTTATCATTGCGGGTCTCTCGGCGTTTAAGAAGAGGAGGGCGTAACATGGAGTTTATTATGGTTTTTATGAGCGCGGCATTGGTTAATAATTTTGTACTAACGCGGTCGCTTGGGATTTGTCCGTTTATCGGAGTCTCTAAAAGAATGGACACATCCATCGGCATGAGTGTTGCTGTTACGGTTGTTATGGTGGTTTCTTCGGTGATTACGCATTTGCTCTACAATTTTGTACTTGTGCCGCTGGGCGTTACATTTTTGTATATCGTTGTGTTTGTGCTTGTCATTGCGTGCCTGGTACAGTTTGTAGAAATGCATCTAAAAAAATACAGCCCACCACTCTACAAGTCCCTTGGGATTTTTTTGCCGCTGATTACCACCAACTGCGCGGTTTTGGCGGTAGTGCTTCTTAATGTAGAATTGTTTTATGATAGCTTGGCCTTGGCTGTTACACATGCATTTGGTGCAGCGGCGGGTTTTGCACTCGCACTTGTGCTTTTTACAGGAATAAGAGAAAGACTTGAGTATGCCGATATTCCTAAGCCCTTTCGCGGACTGCCTATTGCTATGATAACTGCGGGGCTTATGTCCATTGCATTCTGGGGGTTTACGGGACTATGAATACGATTTTAAGCACGCTTTTTGTGATGGGGGGCCTTGGGGTTTTATTCGGGCTTCTTCTAAGCTATGCAGGGGTGAAATTTAAAACCGAAGTTGACCCAAAGCTGGAGTCCTTAAAGAAGGTATTGCCCGGTGTAAACTGTGGCGGCTGTGGACGTGCGGGCTGTGGTGCGTTTGCCGATGATTTGTTTCATGGTAATGCCGAAGTCACCGACTGTCCCGTGGTCACGCCGGAGGTTAATCAAACCCTCTCCGATATCATGGGCGTAGAAGCCGTCGAGACCAAGCGGATGGTTGCATTTGTAAAATGCATAGGGACAGAATGCAAATATTTGTACAAATATCAAGGTGTCGAGGGTTGTCGCTCCTCGGCAAGGCTGGCAAATGGCGGCTCAAAGGCATGTACAGCGGGTTGTATCGGCAACAAAAGCTGTATGCCTGCGTGCAAATTTGGCGCAATGCGACTGGAAAACGGAATCACCGTCATAGATAGCGAAAAATGCACGGGCTGCAAAATGTGCATTGATTTCTGTCCAAAAAAATTAATCGAAATGGTACCATATGACAAAATTATACGCATAGGTTGCAATACCCACGACGGCGCGAAATCAACCCGCGAAAACTGCACCATCGGCTGTATTGGCTGTAAAATATGTATGAAAAAATGCGAAAACGGAGCAATCACAATGGATGGCACATTAGCAAAAATTGATTATAAAAAATGCAACAACTGCGGCGCGTGCATAGATGCCTGCCCAAGGAAATGTATTAGCAACGGAGTTATTTAAACCACCAGATACATAGCAAAATTAATGTTTTCATCAGAGCCTCCAGTGTTAAAATTGTAGCTACAAAAACATGGCCATGTAGATAGGCAGATGAACTACGCCATCTTTGAGCAATAAATCTTTTTGGTACAAGATAAATGACTCGCTCAATTTCGGCTTGAATCGATTTATAAATTTGTCCAGAGATGAATGTTTTTTATATGAAGAGGACTTTACTTCAAGAGGGCTAATTTTATTTTTATGAGTAATTAAGAAGTCGATTTCCATGTGGTTTTCGCGCTTTACACTGTCCACTCTCGAATAAAAAAACAAACGATGTCCGTTTACTCGCAGCATTTGAGAAACCACATTTTCCATTAACATACCCTCGTTGACATTGAGTTTATCAAATAGTATGGCCTTGTATAATTCGTTTCCTGTAAATGTGTGATTTCTAAAAGCATGAGTAACCAAAAGCCCCGTATCTGCCATATAGATTTTTTGCGTTGTGTAATCCATGCTTAATGACAGGCCAAAACTCGGGTCTGTTGCGTTATAGCATGGGTTAACAATCATGCCGTCAGTAAGCCACATAAACGCATCTTCGTAGGCTCTAAACCTAGCATTTTTGTCTATAGAGGATAACTTGTATTTTTTTTCTTTTTTCGATAACTGCCCCGGTAGATTATCATAGATTGCAGTAACTTTTCCTTTGTATGCCCCTGCGTACTTTGTTATATCCCTGCGGTACAGAGAGAGAATATTGCGTTTTATATGGTCTGTAGCTTCAAAATCTTTGCTTGTTGCGTATTCGATTACGGCTTGGGGCATACCCCCGACCAACATATAGGTGCGAAAACTATTCATAACCCTACGGTGCAGTGCTTGCCCTAGTGGTTTTTGTTGTTCAAAACATTCACGGAGAAAGGATACTGTTACTTCGTCATCAAGGGCAAGAAGAAATTCTTCAAAATCTAAAGGATGTATTTTGATTTCTTCTTCTTCCGAGGGGATTAAAATATCCTTTACATTTTCTTTAAGGGAAATTAATGAGCCGGATTCAATATAGTCGTACCTGCCGTCTGCAACAAGGTGTTTAATGAGTTGCCTTGCTTTTGGATAAAGCTGCACTTCATCAAACACAATTAGACTATCACGTACATGAAGTCTGACTTGATAATACAGTGACAGTTTGGTTAAAAACATGGGAATATCGTAACTGTCATTTTCAAAAACACTTATTACATCCTTGGGAGGGTTTGAAAAATCAATGAGTATCATTGACTTGTACTCACTTTTTCCAAAATGTTCTGCCAAAAATGACTTTCCAACTCGCCTGGCACCGTTTAATAATAATGCTGTTTTTCCTCTGCTTTTGTTTTTCCAATCCACGATTCGCTTGTATGCCTTGCGTTTTAATATCATAATCACCGCTCCCTCCGGTAGATACAATAACATTTGTTTCACGAAAGGGCAAGTAAGCAATTGAGGCATATAGCACGAAAGGGCATATTGAAATACAAAATGTTTGGCACATAAAGGCATGTACGTATTGGTGCATACTATCAATTGATTTACAGCCGGGTGTGCGGGCTTGAGCGGTTATGACCAAAACATCTACAAGACGAAGCCGACAGGCTGGTAGACAAACTATTTGGCTACATTTATAATGTGCAAAGCTGTCTATATCCGTTAAAATAGCAAGCTTTTTCTTTCGCCATACATCACCTCAAAAATTTTCTTGTGCGAAGATTGCAATAGAGTGTACTTGCTCTAAACATAGCACAAGAATATAGCATAATCAATAGAGTGAATACACTCTATGAGGTTGATACTATGGCGAAGAAATTGAAACAAGATATTTCAATTGGTGCGAATTTAAAAAAACACAGAAAAGCAAGCGGATTGACGCAAGACGAGGTTGCATCATGCTTGCAAGTACAAGGTTTGGACGTTCATCAAAAAATTATCTCCGAAATGGAATTGGGGACGTACAGTATTCGGGTTAGCGTTCTTCTTGCGTTGGCTGAATTGTACGGCGTTATCGTGCAAGATTTTTTCGACGGTATTGAGCGTAGCCTATAAAGAAAAGAGCATTGCACTTTGTGAGAAAGTACAGGAACTTTTGAAATATGATATAATGTGCGTGTTAAAAACTCATAAAAATGAGTAGCGATATGGAGACGTGAGTAGGCGTGGTATTATGCGGGTTTGAGCGGTTCAAGCCAAAACATCTACGGCGACCCAAACCGCTCATACTGATGGAGTTATGATGGATATTTATAATCTTTGGTTGTCCTCGATGATGGGGATTGTTGACTCACGCAAGTTAAATTTGATTTTGAGTATTTATGGGTCTGCGCGTGAGGCGTTTAATGATAAGGCTATTGCGCGTACTGCATCTCTTTCTGCCCAAGCAGAAAAAGGGTTTTCTGCGCGCCAAAACCTAGAATATATCGACGACTTATTACAAAAGATGGAGACATTGGGCATTGCATATTTTTCACGTTCTCATGAGCGTTTTCCCGCGCCTTTAAAAGAAATCCCTGACCCACCCGTGGGTATTTTTTACATAGGTACACTCCCTGCCGATGAACATAAAATAGCTGTCATAGGCTCTCGCAAATGCTCGGAATACGGGCTTTTGGCGGCGAGATTGCTTTCTCGTCCGCTTGCACAGGCAGGTGTAGTAATCGTGAGCGGCATGGCACGCGGCGTGGATTCTATGGCACATCGCGGTGCGTTGCAAGGCGGCGGAAAAACAATTGCCGTACTGGGATGTGGCGTGGACATATGCTATCCCGCCGAAAATAAAGCCCTGCGTGAAGAAATAATCAACAATGGCTGCGTACTCTCCGAGTATCCACCCGGCACTACACCCCTGCCGGCTTTTTTTCCTGCCCGAAACCGCATAATCAGTGGGCTTTCGCAAGGCGTAATCGTCGCGGAGGCGGGTAAAAAAAGTGGCACGCTTATCACCGTAGACCAAGCCATAGAACAAGGCCGAGAGGTGTTTGCCGTACCCGGCAATATTTCCAGCCGCCTAAGCGAAGGTACAAATCAACTCATCCGTGAAGGTGCGACCCCTGTTTCTGACCATACGGACGTACTTTTTGCATTGGGAATCACCCCCGAAGAAGAAAATGTTGATAATTCTAATATTTTGCTTGCAACAGAAGAAAAACAAGTGTATGATAGCTTGAATTTTGAGCCTGTTAGTATAGACATGCTCATGCAAATTTGTAATTTAGACCCCGGGAGAATTTTATTAATTTGTGCGCAATTAGAAATAAAAGGACTGATTAGAAAACTACCCGGTCAGAGATATGTAAGGAACTAATATTATTACGAGGTGCAAAATGGCAAAGAATCTTGTAATCCTGGAATCGCCTTCAAAGGCAAAAACAATAAGAAAAATACTCGGCAGCGGGTATAAAATAGAAGCATGTGTAGGCCATGTCCGAGACTTGCCAAAAAGCAACTTTGGCGTGGACCTCGAAAACGACTATGAGCCACGATATATCACCATCAGAGGAAAAGGAGATATACTGGCCGCTTTGCGAAAACAGGCAAAAGCGGCAAAAAAAGTATATCTTGCCACTGACCCCGACCGCGAAGGTGAGGCAATCAGTTGGCATCTCATGCACTCGCTAAAGCTTGACGAAGCAAATACTGAGCGCATAGTGTTTAATGAAATAACAAAAACTGCGGTTAAAAAAGCGTTAAAAGAAGCGCGCTCCATAGATATGGACCTCGTGGATGCGCAACAAGCTCGTCGCGTACTTGACCGTATGGTGGGCTATCGCATAAGTCCCCTTCTCTGGAAAAAAGTAAAAAAAGGCACAAGCGCAGGCCGTGTGCAATCCGTCGTACTAAAACTAATATGCGACCGCGAAGAAGAAATAGAGCAATTTATCCCGGAAGAATATTGGTCACTCGAGCTTACTCTCACAGGCAAAAAAGGTAAACTTACAGCAAGATACAACGCAGGTGACAACGGCAAGGTTGAGCTAAAAACCGAAGAGCAAGTAAATACCCTCATCGCCAATCTAAAAAAATCCGACTTCACTGTGCAAGAAATCAAACAAGGTACAAGGCGCAAAAAGCCCCCTACCCCATTTACGACAAGCACATTGCAGCAGGAAGCGAGCAAACTCTTTGGCTATGCCACTTCGCGCACTATGCGTATTGCACAGCAGTTATATGAAGGTGTGGACATCGCAGGAGAAGGCACGGTAGGACTTGTTTCTTATATCCGTACAGACTCCATGCGCCTCTCTGACGAGGCATATGAAGATGCCGTAAGCCACATAAAATCAAGCTTTGGCGACAACTATCTGCCGGAAGAACGTCCACAATACAAAACCAAAGGCCGTACACAAGACGCGCATGAGGCCATACGCCCCACAGCAATCCGTAAGCCCGATGATATAAAAAAATCGCTCACAGGCGAACAATACAAGCTCTATAAGCTTATATGGGAACGTTTCATAGGCAGCCAGATGACAGCGGCGGTATACGATACCTTAGCTGTAAAAATATCTGCCGGTGACACAATACTGCGCACAAGCGGCTCTGTCCTAAAGTTTGACGGTTATCTTGCTGTATATAGCAAAAATGAGGACTCCGAAAAAGATATTTCTATCCCACCTCTTACAGAAAACGAAAAACTTACCGTTAAAGAATTTCTTCCCGCACAGCATTTTACCCAGCCTCCGCCACGATTTTCGGAGGGTACGATGGTGCGCACCATGGAAGAACTCGGCATAGGTCGTCCGGGTACCTTCGCGCAGACAATCTCGACGCTGATGAATCGCGGATACATCACAAAAGAAAACCGTGTCATCTACCCCACCGACCTCGGCGACATAATAAACGAAATCATGAACGAGCATTTTACAAACATCGTAGATGCAGATTTTACCGCACGTATGGAGGACGACCTTGACCGCGTAGAACTCGGCGAACTCGAATGGAAAAGCATAGTACGCGAATTTTATCCGCCCTTTGCAGAAAAAATTAGCGAAGCCGAAGAAAAAATCGGCGACATAGAAGTTAAAGACATAGAGTCCGATGTCCCATGTGAGCATTGTGGCCTGATGATGGTAATAAAATTTGGACGTTTTGGTAAATTTTTGGCATGTCCGGGATTCCCTGCTTGCCGCAACGCAAAACCCCTCCATGAGGAGGCAGGTGTCGGTTGTCCCGTCTGCGACGACGGCAAAGTCGTAATCAAAAAGTCCAAAAAAGGTCGTACTTATTATGGTTGTGACAAATACCCCGACTGCGATTTTATTTCTTGGAATCTGCCCACAGGCGAAAAATGTCCGGAGTGTACAGCCTATCTTGTAGAAAAAGGACGCAAAAAACGCATAATCGCTTGCTCTGCTTGCACCTATGCAATAGAAGCACCCGAAAAAACCGATGATTAGCCTTTTTACACAACAACTAAATCAAATACTACAACAAAACGCAGACCATCTTCATGAGGTTTGCGTTTTATTGCATTCCCATTTGAATGCAGAAGTCCAAGTCCAAGACCGCGTGGATAGCCCTTCCGAAGAAAGGGATTTGGTATTTGAAATCGGTGGGCGATATATTTTACGAATTAGCCGTGATACGGATTTTTTAGAAGAAGAGCGTATAGTTGCCGAGATTGCGGCCTGTTTATGTACAGTTTTGTTGCGCCAACGTGATAATGCCGCCACTGAAGAAAAAAAGCGCAGAGCCGGAGCTGTGCGCACAGTAATAAATTCCCTATCGTATTCGGAGCTGGACGCGGCTACTTATATGGTCAAAACCTTTGCCCAAAACGACAAAACCGAGGGGATTATTGTCGCGGGCAATATCGCAGACACATTAGGGTTTACACGCTCTGTTGTCACAGGCACCCTGCGAAAATTAGAAGGAGCAAGTCTCATAGAAACTCGCTCCCTCGGTATGAAAGGTACTTACATAAAAATCAAGGATACATTGCTAATCGCCGAACTTAGCAAACTCTAGTACACTATATTTACAATTTGCTCGGAGTAGTGGCTTACGATGCCATTGCGCATATAGTCCAGCAGATGGTTAAACATCGCGGCGGCCTCGGCATTGGACATTGCGCGTCGTGGATGGAGATTGCCTTCTGCGTCGGGCGAAATGAGGTCAAGCATGAGAGCTACGTTTATATCACGGATGGCCCATTCTGCAACTGCATCGGAATCTGAAAAGGGAGAAACGACGGTGGGGTCCAGTCCAAGGTTAGAAAGCCCAAGTGCGCGGATAGTCGTAACAATAGCCTCTTGCCGTGAGATGGGATAATCGAAATAAAATTTACCATCCGCACGCCCAAATGCGATTCCCGCACGTTGGATAGCCTGTATATATCTAAACTCGGGGCGGTTGGAGTCTACATCAGAAAAAAGTGTAAGTGCGACAGCCGGCTGTCCTCGTGTAGCCCTCGGAAGCACCACTTCTTCCACGGGCAATTTTATTGCGCGTGCAAGTGCAGTCAAAAACTGCCCGCGTGTAATCGCTTGATTAGGCACAAAAAACTGCGGATTGCCCTGCAAAATTTGCATAGCAAAAAGCCTGTGAATATCATCTTCTGCCGGATGTCCACGCAGGAATGACAAATTTGGCGCAGGCAACTGCTCAAAAACATTATCCACAAGCATAGAATGTGTGCCACTCATCGGTGTTTCCCACATATGCAATGGCAATACAAAAATATCGTAGCGCAACCCTGCAAAACTCTGATGCAATTCGCGATAGTTACCCTCAAAGCTAATGACTGTAGGCTCGTTATATACAAATTGGAGTTCTTTGTTAACAGTTACACTCGGGCGGATTTGATAGGTCATTGCCCATTCATCGTTTACGATTGATACATTTGTGCGATGTGTTTCTACTGCCGACCATGCTGTAGAAAACCCATAAAATTCGCCTGTTTTTTCTACAATTGTTTCGCCGTTCGGCCCGCCTACATACACCAACCTCACGGATATATCACCACGATAAAAGCTAATTGCGGGAGTGCGGTCCTCTATTACGCTCACCACAAAAGACGAACGCGATGTATCCAGCGTAAATGTACCTTCCGGTGTAACAACGACTTCGTTCCAGCTATTTCTGTCTATTATATAGCTGTAAATAATCTGTGTGCCTTCTCTGCGATATTGCACATCAAAATTTTGCGTGCGAGTTATACTGCCCACGCCCTCTATTGCGGCAGCGGTTACGCTGTGTCCTATGCGATATGAGCCGGAAGCGGAACCATTTACAGGCGCACCCGGACGAATCGTTTTTGTGCCTTCAAAAAGTACGGGAGGACCTCCGAGGAAAACAAATTCGCTATATCTCATTTCAATATTGGCGTTATTATTTCTGCGCCCGTTGCCTTGTTGCAAAAGAATCGTCTCCAATGTACGCGGCAGGTGGCGACTTTCGCTAATACCGCCATGGAATCCCATGTCTCCGATTCTATGCGGGCGCGCATAAACCACAGCGGGAAACGCAATCACACATAAAATGAAAGCAATTAATATTTTCATTACAATCCCCCTTAGTTTTCTACCAAAACGATAAATGCATTCGCGCTGAGTCCGGGTTCGAGGTCTACTTCATCACGCCTATCCGGAGTAAACGCTAAAATCTGTTGACCAACACGCAGTTGGTTTGCGGGTATCACTTGGTTACGGTCTACGATAATTGTGTTAGGCGATACCGTCACAGAGCCTGTTGGGTTTACTATACTCACTCTGTCCCATGCGCCCGACAGTGGGTTAAATACCGTCAGATTGTTTACGCTTAGGGTATCGTCATCAATTTCATAGATAATACCACGCATGGTGAGATGCCCCGGTGCGGTGGCAAGTTGCGGTATAGGCTCTGTAAACGGCGCATCTATCACACGTACAGCGCGACCGCCTTCTACCACAACGTTAAACACGTCATTGACCACAGAAGCGTCTGTAAAGCCCAAGAAATCATCAATACTCGTGACACCGCCACCATTTATAAACAATGTATCATGGTCAATGGTAAACTCACGTTGAATCGGAGTAAAATTCCAGCGGAAGCCGTCAAATATACTCATCGTCTCTACGCGGAAGCTCTCGAATGGCCATACCTGAGAAACACGTCCACGTATAATCTGTACGCCGTCGGTGGCCGGTGCGATACCTATATCTACCACTGCGGCGGTGTATCCATTAAGTGCAACACGCGCCCAATCGGGTGAAAATATGTGGTTTTGTTCCACGAGGCGACCATTGCGCACGACGATTGTACCTGCATCGGTACGGATGTCGCCCGGTATTTCCAGCAAGCTAAATTCATTGTTAGCAGAATGCAACACAGTACCTGTACGAACAAGCTCATCCCTGCCCGAGCGGATACTTACCATGATGGCACGTTCCCCTGCGAAGTGATTTTCCAATGCAATATAAACGGTAGCATCGGAGCGTTGCAAATATCTGTTGATATGCTCTAGGGTCACAGGTCTGCCGTCTTGGTAGTAACGAACATTTTGACCGCCTATATTTACATTTGTGAGGGGGCTGTGATTGCGCCACCCGGCGGGTGTAAGCTCACGCGCATGTTGGATTTGCAACATGTTTTGCGCAGGAAGGAAGCCTGCGATTCTTCCTGTGATAAGCGAATTTATATGCCGCCCACCGCCGTCTAATGCTATGTCACGCACAGATTCCATCATTACGCCGGGGGCAATAATGGCTTGATTTATGATGATACGCGCCCAGTCACCGAGCTGTATACGATTCGCGCTTACCGGTCGACCGTTTTCCATTACGCGGATACCGTCCACAAAGGTGTACCATGCCGTTTGTCCGTTTTCAAATTCCATCATCATGTCAAAATAACCGCCATGGTCTCTGATTTCGCGTATCCTGCCATAGCGTGATGTTGTGTTTTCTGCCGCATTTAGCTCGACTATTCTAAACGGGTCGTCCTCTGCCGTGCGAAACACTACAATATCGCCCGGTATTACATCGGATATATCCGCCACGCGATGGCTCGGGCGCACTCCCGGGAACATCTCATGCCATCCGCCGATAGTATCGCGCATGTCAAAAAATTGGCGGCGATGTACGACCAGTTGACCGGGGTTGTATGTGAAACTCTGCTCTTGGCGGTTAGAATCAAGTATGGTCATATATCCCACATGTGGGTTATTTTCTATTACAAGCCCGCGATTTTCGGGAATTAACACTTCTTCGCCTACAAAATATATTGAAGTAATTACATTGCCTACGAGTGTAATATCGTAGAGTGTGCCGCGTGGCATTTCTGCAGCGGGATACAGCTGGTTACCGCGCATTCTTATAAACGGCTCATCATTGTGGTCTGTGCCATATAGTCCGTTACTCATCGGAAAGGTATAAACTATACCTGCTTCATTGCGAAATGTCATTGTGCCGCGTTCCATGTCTATCATTTCTAAGCGGCCTCGGAAGGTCTGCGTAACGACCTCGTTTGTCACAAACACATACCAAACGGTGTTTGTTTCCGAATGGATAAGATATTCGATTTGATCTCCGACTTCCAGTGTGTTTAGTCCCCCGACGTTTCCGCCACGCAAAGTAACCGCATCCAAAGCTCCTGTCTGCGGCGAGGGTCCACCGGTGAGTGTAAATTGCAACATATCGACCCCACCATCTGCACGACGCACATGTATGTGATTCCAGAGTGTACCCGCGCCTGTTTCGGTGTATTGCTCATTCCATATATCGGCGACGGTACCCACGCGGCGGTCGAGTCCAAGGATTCCGTAGTGCATTTCGTCCAAGTTGCGGATAAATTGTGTCATCTGCTGGCGAGTTACGGCACTATTTGGGCCAAAAGTATTTGCTGTCTGTCCCGTGATTACATTATTACGAAGCAACTGCTCCACCGCTGTGGAGGCTTGCATGCTGACGGAGTTCCAATCCGTAAAGCTTTGCAAAGAAATCCCCACTGCATTATTTTCGAAAATATCGGCCTGTGTAAACTGCAATGCCGTAGCCAGCCAGAGTGCAACCTCTTCGCGAGTAGCGTTTTCTGACCTATCCCATGATGGGGCGATGTCCAAATCCATTTCAGCAATTTCGCTATGTTGCATATTTACATCAGAAAGAGCGGCATCAAAATTTTCGGGCAAAATCATACCCATAGTAGAGGCCAGCTGCAAATACCCCAACGACCAAGCCGTACCAAGCGGCGTGTTTGGGGGTATATCAAGCGTGCCGGCCATGAGCATGGCCATCTCGGAAAGCCCTGCCGCA
>WRGY01000105.1 GCA_009786925.1 Defluviitaleaceae bacterium
TCGGCCCCGGACGGTACAGCGAAATCCCCGCCGTCAAATCCTCCAAGCTCTGCGGTTGCAACTCCCGCATAAACGATGTCATACCACCGCTCTCCAGCTGAAAAACTCCACTTGTTTTGCCTGCCGAAATCATATCATACACCTTAGGGTCATCATAACCATATGGCCAGTTATGCACATCTACGTCCAAACCTTTGCCGCGTTTTACCTCTTCTGCCGCAATACGCAGTACGGTAAGTGTACGCAGTCCGAGAAAGTCCATTTTTAACAAGCCCAGCTCTTCACAGGTTCCCATAGGAAACTGCGTGGTGACAACGCCGTCATTGAGGTTGAGCGGCACATATTCCAGCACAGGCTTGTCACAAATTACAACCCCCGCCGCATGTGTACCCGCATGACGAGAAAGCCCTTCCAGTCTAAGGCTCATATCCAAAAGCTTGCGTGTATCTTCTTCATCATCATAAGCTGACTTTAGCTCCGCATTTACCTGCATCGCCTTTGTCAGTGTCATGCCAAGGTCTGCGGGTATCATCTTTGCTACACGGTCAACATCAGAATATGGCATAGCCAGCGCACGTCCCACATCCCGCGTGACAGCCTTCGCCTTCATCGTTCCAAATGTGATAATCTGTGCCACATGGTCTGCACCGTATTTTTCGATTACATAATCAATGACTTCCTGCCGCCGTTCGTAGCAAAAATCAATATCAAAGTCGGGCATGGACACCCGCTCAGGATTTAAAAACCTCTCAAACAGCAGATTATACGGTATGGGGTCTACGTCCGTAATCCGCAAAACATATGCTACGATGCTGCCCGCACCCGACCCACGCCCGGGGCCTACCATAATCAAATTTTCTCTCGCATATCGTATAAAATCCCATACAATCAAAAAATATTCCACAAAGCCCATGTCACGTATAATCCCAAGCTCAAAATCCAATCGCTCATGATAGGTCGTGAGGTCATCGACTGTAGAGTAGCGGCTTTCCAATCCTGCCCTGCACTGCTTTTGCAGATATTCAAAAGCCCCGCCCCCATCAGGAACGACAAAAATGGGCAGTTTATACTCATTAAATTTAATGTCAATACTACAACGCTCTGCGATGAGTTGTGTGTTTTCTAAAGCTTGTGGTATATGCGAAAAATGCCTGTGCATTTCCTCCGGCGTTTTCAAATAAAACTGGTCAACGCTCATGCTCATGCGGTTTTCGTCCAAAACGGTTTTGCCCGTCTGCACGCATAACAAAATATCCTGTGCCTCTGCATCACTTTTGTCAATATAATGCACGTCATTAGTCGAAACAAGCGGCAAGCCTGTTTCGTTTGCCAGCCTGATGAGCATATTATTAGCCTGTGTCTGCTCGGGAATGCCATTTTCTTGGATTTCCAAAAAGAAATTGCCCTCGCCAAAAATTTCGCTGTATAGCAGAGCCTTTTCTTTGCCTCGCTCATATCCATAGTCCAAAAGCGGGCTTGCTACCACCCCGGAAATACAGGCACTAAGCGCGATTAGCCCCTTAGAATACTGTCTCAAAATCTCAACGTCCACACGGGGTTTATAATAAAATCCTTCCGTAAACCCAAGGGAAACAAGTTTTATGAGATTATGATAGCCCTCCATATTTTCTGCCAAAAGCACAAGATGATGATAAGTACCTTCCTCACGTCTCTCCTTCACAAAACGCGAAGTAGGCGCGACATAAACCTCACAGCCCAAAATCGGCTTTAGCCCCACCCGTTCACATGCCTTATAAAAATCAATGACCCCATACATAACCCCATGGTCGGTAATCGCAAGCGACTCCATACCCATCTCGCGAGTACGTTTCGTAAGCTCACCAATCTTGGCCGCGCCATCGAGCAGACTATACTCCGTATGGACATGCAAATGAGTGAAGGGATGCATAGTCAAGCCTCCAGTTCACTCTCTACTTTTGCCAACATTGCGATGTAGTTTTCCCTCTTATCCCGTTCTGCTTTGATAAGTGCTTCGGGGGCTTTTGCAGTAAAGCCCTCATTGGATAACTTGCTATCTATGCGTGCGATTTCTTGCTGCAATTTTTTCTGTTCGCGGCTTAGTCTTGCGCGTTCTTTTTCCGCATCTACGAGTGAATCAAGGGGTAGATAAATCGTTGCACCCGATACTACAACAGAAACCGCATTCTTTGGGGGGGTGTCTGTGAGTTCTACACTTATCGCACCGCATAGTAAAGCGATAGCGGCTTTTGTTTCTTCAAAAAGGGCAGTGGATTCATCGTCGGCGGGGATGATTTGTACCGCTATTTTTTGAGAAGGCGGGACTTGCTTTTCTGTACGAACTGCACGAACTGCACGGACGGCTTCCTTTATGCGTTCGATGCATTTTTCGGCCTCCGGGTCTACTTCGTCTGCGCGGTAAAAAGGCCATGCAGAGCGCATTATTGTTGGGCTTGCTATATCATCGCCCTCTGTTAATGGCATCCCCATAGCATTACAAAGTGCGATATGCAAATCCTCTGTAATAAATGGAGTAAACGGATGCAAGAGCCTTACCACACTTGCCAACACAAGCGATAATGTAAACTGTGCATCATTGCGCGACTCCTGCGCCGCGATGTTGCCGTCTTTTCCGCCATACAAGCGCGGCTTTACCATCTCTACATACCAGTCACAAAACTCGTCCCATACGAAATCGACGATTTTTTGTGCCGCGAGACCAAGCTCGTGTGCCTCCAGTTTTTCGGTTACTTCATGTGTGAGGCGAGTAAGGCGCGATGCAATCCATCTATCTTCTACAGGAAAACCGATAAGCACCCCGGGTGTGTCTGAGCTTGCATAATCCTTGGCAGAAAGCCCCTCAAGATTCATCATTACAAAGCGCGTGGCGTTCCAGAGTTTGTTCAAGAAATTGCGTGCAGGTTCGAGCCTCTCACGGAAAAAGCGTGTGTCATTGTCCACGGCATTTCCACTTACCAGCATAAGCCGCAACACATCCGCACCAAATTCATCTATGATTTCCAATGGGTCTATGCCGTTGCCGAGAGACTTTGACATCTTGCGCCCGAGTTCATCTTGCACCGTACCATTGATAAAAACATCTTTGAACGGCAATTCGCCCATGAATTTTTCGCCCATAAAAACCATACGTGCAACCCAGTGGAAAATAATACCCCTGTCAGTGACAAGCACGTCTGTAGGATAAAATTTTTTTAAATCTGCTGTTTTTCCAGGCCATCCTAGTGTAGAAAATGGCCACAGCGCGGACGAAAACCATGTATCAAACACATCAGGGTCTTGTATGAGGCTTGTATCGCCGCAGGTTGAACATTTTTCGGGTGTTGTCTTTGACACAGTGATATGCCCGTTTGTACAATAATATGCAGGAATCCTATGACCCCACCATAGCTGACGCGAAATGCACCAGTCGCGTATGTTTTCCAGCCAGTTGCTATAGATTTTGCCAAAACGCTCACGGTTAAATTTTAGCTTACCGTTTTTATACGCATCCAAGGCGGGCTTTGCCAACTCTTCCATTTTTACAAACCACTGTAACTTCATCAGAGGCTCTACGATGATGCCGCAGCGGTCATGCTCACCCACAGAATGAGTAATCTCCACGGTTTTTATAAAAAGCCCAAGCTCTGTCATCTTTTCAGTTATTTTTTTGCGTGCATCTTTTCGTGCGAGACCCTCGTATTCTGCACCGCCGTTTTTATTAATCGTGCCGTCATCATTTAGCATATTAATCCTCGGCAAGTCGTGGCGCAAACCCACCTCAAAATCATTTGGGTCGTGAGCGGGTGTAATTTTTACTGCACCTGTGCCAAACTCTGGGTCTACATAATCATCAGCGATTATCGGAATCTCACGGTTACACATGGGGATGTATGCCTTTTTTCCAACCAATGCCGCGTATCGCTCATCTTTAGGATTAACCGCAATCGCAGTGTCTCCCAGCATGGTCTCGGGTCTTGATGTGGCAAATGAAATGTAACTCCCTTCTTGTCCTACTACAGGGTATTTAAAATGCCATAAATGGCTCTGTCTCTCCTCATGTTCTACCTCTGCATCAGAAATAGAAGTCCCGCATTTAACACACCAGTTAACAAGCCGTTCACCGCGATAAATAAGGCCTTCGTTATATAGACGCACAAAGACTTCCAGAACAGCGTCAGAAAGCCCATCATCCATTGTAAATCTCTGTCTGTCCCAGTCACAGGACGAGCCGAGTTTTTTTAGCTGGTTAATAATCTCTCCGCCATATATGTCATTCCATTCCCAGAGTTTTTCTAAAAAGCCTTCGCGTCCGAGGCTATCTTTAGTAATCCCCTGTTTGGCAAGCTCCTTCATAACAACAACTTCGGTAGCTATGGCTGCATGGTCCGTCCCCGGCACCCAAAGAGCCTCAAATCCCTGCATTCTCTTAAATCGAATAAGTATATCCTGGATTGTATTATTAAGTGCGTGTCCCATATGCAATTTGGCGGTGATGTTTGGTGGTGGTATCATGATGGTGTAAGGCGTTCTATCAGAAGAAACATCGGCACGGAAATAACCCTTCTCCATCCACCTTTCATAAATACCCCTTTCCCTATTTTTGTCGTATGTTTTAGGTATGTCCATTTGAATCCTCCCGATATTGTTCTTGGTTCTCGATATTTTTGACTATCTCTTGTGCCACATCGCTCAACCCCTCTTCACCCTCTGCAAACAGCTCGAAGAGCTTCCAAATCGGGCGTTCTTCGGGTTCTTCGTCGGGTTTGTCTTGGGTGGCAAATAGTTTTTGTGCTTCGTTCATATAGGCCTCTATGATGCCTGCAATTGTTGTACTTTGGTCGGTTTGGTTAAGGGCTGTGAGAGCTTCCCAAATTTCTTCGTGACGCTTGTCTAGGTCGAGCAGGGTGCGTTCCGACACCTCTTTCTCAGAGAGCAGTTCTTTGAAGCTACGGCGTTTATCCTCTAGGTTGATTGTTTTTGCAAAGCCTTCGACAGTGGATTTTACGCCGCCGAGCTTTTTTTCACGCAGGAAGCGTTCTATTCCTGTTTCTGTTTCGTACATAAGGCTACGGACGGTATCTATGCGATTGGCGAGATGTCGATAGCTTTCCAAGTCATTAAGGTTGTTTTCCAAGGTGCGTGAATTTTGGGCTTTGTATTTTTTATAACAATAGCGCAAAAAATTTGTGTAATAGGCATAGACCACAGATTTTTTGTTAAGAAGCTCTATTGCACGCTGCTGTTTTTTTCCATTTGTTTTAATTTCGCGCAGGACTCGGTATCGAAAGATATTTATAACAGTAACAAATGCCATGGCGAGTATTACAAGGATGAATGTGGGGATGATTATGGGGAAATATACATCAGAAAATTCGAGAGCAACGAGGGTGAGTGCAACAATACCAAAAACACCGAGAGTGACCATAGTAAATTGGCGTATAAATTTCATGCTTTTTTGCATGTCCTCCCTCTCGAAGATGAGTTCTTCTTTTTCACCCGTGAGGTAGCCTATATCCATACGGAGGGCGCGCTGGTGCTTTTCTGCATCCTTTATAGACCCCATTGCTTGCCAAGCATCGTCGGCGAGGGACTCGATTTCTGTGAGGGAGCTGTCATAGTCCGTTAGTTTTTCCAGCAGAACGGAACGCTCTCCCGCGAGTGTGACAAAACGCTCCAGCATTCTCTTCAGATTATCTATTTCTTCGTCTGTGAGTGCTATAAAAGCATCCAGTTCGGAGAGTTGCAATGTTAAGACATTTAGACGCTTGCTTGCTTTTAGGCGTTGCATGGCAACTCGGAGTGCATCGTCACAGAGTGTTGCGGCTTGACGTATTACGAGATAATCAGGGTCAGACTTGTCCAGCTCATAGTAATAATGCTTGAATTTTGAGAAGGCCTCTGTATCAGCGGCATTTGTTAATTCTTTTTTTCTAACGCCAAAAAGCCGTCTAAAAAAACGGCCCGCATTACGAAAAAATCCGACTTTTTCTACAGGAATTTCTTCGAAAAATTCATCTATCATAGCCTCGTTATAGGGCATGGTGGGACGCGATTTCATCAGCGGCTTCTACCTTTCAAAATCTCGGTATAAAAGACTTGGTTGTATGCCCTTATTGTTCTGATATTTGCCGGAAATATACGGCTCATAATCACCCTCGATGGAGTGATAGTATATTTGGCATATTTCGACACCCGCATATACACGGATGGGCTGTACGCAGTGTATCTCCAGCGTCCAATAGCCTTTAAATCCAATGTCACCAAAACCGGCACATACATGTACATAAAGCCCAAGGCGGCCTACACTGCTACGCCCCTCCAACATGGGGACATATTTGTCGGTTTCGGTATATTCCTGCGTGCGCCCGAGATACAAGGTGCCTGGTTGCAAGACAAATCCCTCTTCTGGGATGAGGATTGTCTGTGTATCATTTTGCTTTTTCATGTCCAACTCGTGAGATTTGTATACCACAAGTTCGTTATGCAAGGTGAGATTGTAGCTGTTTGGATTAATACGGCCGTCGTCATAGGGGGTGATTATGATTTCTTTCCCCATCTTATCCCTTATTGTTTTTCCTGACAAAATCATCGGTGTTTCCCCCTTATATTTTTAACAAGCTCATTATAAACAGTAGGAAGAATTGCGTCAAATAAGTACAGTCTCTGTATGAAGTGTTGACCGTGGCACGCAATAAATGTATTCTCCTTTGGGAACGAGGGGATTTTTATGGCAAATTTAAAATTTATTTTGCAATATATTTTAAAGCCGCGTGCTACGGGTGCAATTTTGCCGAGTTCGAGGTTTTTAGCTCGCAAAATGGTAGAAGGCATTGACTTTGCAAATGTAAACTGCATCGTAGAATACGGCCCGGGTACAGGGGTGTTTACAGAAAAAGTACTTGCCGCAAGACGCAAAAATACTACAATTTTGCTGTTGGAACGTAATATTGACTTCTGTCAAATCCTGAATGCGAAATACAAAAACGAAAAAGACCTCCACATAATAAATGACAGTGCCGAAAATATCGGTAAATATCTGAGCGAATACGGCTTAGGGCAGGCAGATTACATTATATCCGGATTGCCATTTGCCAGTTTGACGCAGGAGGTTTCCCGAAATATTCTTGAGCAGACGGTAAAATTTCTTTCTCACAAGGGTTGTTTTATTACATTCCAATATACTTTGCTTAAAATGGATTTCTTTTTGCAATTCTTTTCTGCATATACAAAAAAACGAGAAATGCGCAATATCCCACCTGCGTATGTTCTTGCATTTAGGAGGGCTTCCAATGAAATATCGTGAGGATAAAATAAGCGGCAACATGTTATCCATCTTGGGCATGGGTTGTATGCGGTTTCCACAGGTAGGCGGCGAGGCAGAGAGGACTGTTTTAAAGGCCATCGAAGGCGGGGTCAATTTTTTTGATACCGCGTATATATATCCTGGCAGTGAAAAAACACTCGGCGGGATTTTGGCCAAGCATAACAAGCGTAGCGAGGTTTTTATTGCTACAAAGATGCCTATTGGTATGTGCAAAAAATACGAGGATTTTGACAAATTTTTTGATGAACAATTGTACAGGCTGCAAACAGACTATGTGGATTATTACTTTATGCACAACATAATCAACATGGCGCAGTGGGATGATGTGCTTGCGCTTGGGATTGAAAAATGGGTTACGGAAAAAAAGGCGGCGGGCAAGATACGACGGATTGGGTTTTCGTATCATGGGTCGGGTGAAGAGTTTCCGCGTGTGCTTGATTCTTTTGATTGGGAGTTTTGCATGATCCAATACAATTATTATGACGAAAATTATCAGGCGGGCAAGAATGGACTAAAGGCGGCCGCAAGTCGTGGGTTGCCTATATTCATCATGGAGCCGCTACTAGGCGGAAAACTCGCTGCGGGCCTACCGCCAAAAGCCGAGGCGATTTTTAAAGCTTACGACGCAAATAAGACCCCTGCGGAGTGGGCATTGCAATGGGTCTGGAATCATACGGAGGCGACAGTTGTGCTTAGTGGGATGACAAATGCGGGACAAGCGGAGGCCAACATGAAGGCGGCTTCAAGCTTTGTGCCTCTCAGCGAAGCGGAATTGGCCTCATATACCGATGTAGTCGATGTGTTTAGAGAGTCGTTTAAGGTGAGGTGTACCAGTTGCAACTACTGTCTGCCCTGCCCAAAAAATATTGATATACCTGCGCGGCTTTCTGCCTACAATGCGAGTTATGCACAAGGATACTTCGCAGGGTTGGTCATGTACTTTACAGGAATGGGAATCATGAACAAGACCCCCATCTGGATAAATTCATGCAACAACTGCGGAAAATGTGAAAAAGATTGCCCGCAAGGGATTGAGATTAGAAAAGAGCTGAAAAAGGTGGGGCGGCGGCTGGAGCCGCGTGTACTGCGGGGTCTGATTCGGGTAGTTAAGTTTATTGTCAACCTCAGAAAACCCTAGCTTTCGGAGGTCGACTATTTTATTTCTCCCTTTAAAATAACAACACCGAGAGGTGGCAATTTTATGGGTATGCTATGCTCCCTGCCGTCGCATAGATGCTCTTCGGAGTGCAGGTCGCCCGGGTTTGTAATTCCGCTGCCGCCGTATTTAGCGTCGTCGGAGTTCATTATTTCGATATATTTACCCTGTATGGGCAGGCCTACACGATAGTCCATATGTGGACATGGCGTAAAATTACATATAAAGATGAGGAACTCATATGCCGAGCCGAGTTTTTCTTGGTCAGTTTTGCTACGGCGTTTCTTTTCTGCTGTGCGTTGGAAGGAAATGATACTGCGTTCGTAGTCATTGCAGTTTATCCATGAGAAGCCGCCGCCATCAAAGTCGTTTTGCCAAAATGCTTTTTCTTTCAGATATAGATGGTTTAGGTCACGGACATATTCTTTCATCTTGCGGTGATGTTCATATTCGTCAAGCAAAAACCAGTCCAGCGTACGTGCCTCGCTCCATTCATCAAACTGCGCAAACTCACCACCCATGAAGAGGAGCTTTTTGCCTGGGTGTCCCATCATGTAGCCATATGCAGAGCGCAAATTCGCCATCTTTTGCCATGTATCGCCGGGCATCTTGTTTACGAGTGAGCATTTGCCATGTACGACTTCGTCATGGGAGAGTACGAGTACGTACTTTTCGGAATAGGCGTACACCATGCTAAAAGTGAGCGTGTGGTGGTGGTGACGGCGGTATACACTGTCCTTGGACATGTACTCAAGGAAGTCATTCATCCATCCCATATTCCATTTCAGTGAGAAGCCTAGTCCATCATGCTCCGTGGGGCGAGTAACACCTGTCCACGCTGTGGATTCTTCTGCCACCATGAGAATATTGGGATGCTTGCCGTTTATGATGGAGTTCATATGTTTCATAAATTCTACGGCTTCGTGGTTTTCGCGGCCGCCGTATTCGTTGGGTACCCATTGACCAAACTGCTTTCCATAGTCGAGATACAACATGGAGGCAACAGCATCCACGCGCAAGCCATCGAGATGGTATTTGTCAATCCAAAAGAGTGCGTTTGCAATCAGGAAGTTTTTGACTTCATTGCGTCCGTAGTTGAATATGAGTGTACCCCAGTCAGGATGCTCGCCTTGGCGTGGGTCTTCATGTTCATATAGGCGTGTGCCGTCAAACCACGCAAGCCCATGAGCGTCTTTTGGAAAATGGGCAGGAACCCAGTCCATAATTACTCCTATGTCGTTTTGGTGACAGGCATCCACAAATGCCATAAACTCGTGTGGACTACCATAGCGGCTGGTGGTGGCGTAGTAGCCCGTCACCTGATAACCCCACGAGCCGTCAAAAGGATACTCTGTGATAGGCATTAGCTCTATGTGTGTGTAGCCCATGTCTTTTACATATGGAATCAGCTCTGTAGTGAGTTCCGGCCAGCTAAGGAAACGCCAATCGTCGTCAGCCTTTTTGCGCCAGCTGCCCGCGTGCAGTTCGTATATGTTAACGGGGCCTTCGAGCGGGTCCTTTTTCGTGCGATTGCCAATCCATTTATCGTCGTTCCATTTATAACCTTCGATGTCATACACCATGGAGGCAGTGTTTGGGCGCAATTCGCCAAAAAAAGCATATGGGTCGGATTTGTGAAAAAATCCACCTGTATGCGAAGAAATTTCGAATTTATATTTATCGTAGTTGGCCAAATCCGGAATGAAGAGTTCCCACACTCCGCTACCGCCGAGCGAACGCATTGGGTGCCTTAGTCCATTCCATGCATTAAAGTCGCCGACTACGCTGATACGCTTTGCATTAGGAGCCCACACGCCAAAGAGTACGCCATCTATGCCATCCACGGAGGTTTTTGTCGCGCCGAGTTTGTTGAAAATTTCATAATGTGTGCCTTGGCCAAAGAGATGTAAGTCCATGTCAGAGATGAGCGGTGTGAAACTGTAGGAGTCCCATGCCTCCCATGTATGACCGTCGTGAGCGGTATAGCGTAGTTTGTAGCGATAATGTGTTTGTTTGGGAAGGCTTATGTTAAAGAATCCCATTGTATGTTCTAGTGTCATTTCGTGTTTTATGCTTGGCTTTTTCGGGTCGAAAACTTCGATTTTTACTGCACCGGGGCAGAACGCCCGTACTACCGTGTAGTCTTTTTTCTCGAAAGTAACGTCATGCATCCCCAATACATGATGTGGGTCGGCGTGTTCGCCGTTTACGATTTGCATTAACTCGTGCATGTTGGTAGTAACCACTGCTACCACTCCCTCATAATTTGTATCTTTGACAGATTCTTAAACTTTGTCAAATATATCATACAAGTTAATTCTTGACAAATAAAAAAGTATCACATACAATACATATATGTGATAATAATAAAGAGGAGGCCATTATGTCAAAAATCTACAACAGCCTTACAGACCTTGTGGGTAAGACCCCGCTTCTCAGGCTGAATAATTACGAAGCGGTGGCGAAAACAAAAGCCGCTATTATTGCAAAGCTGGAATACTATAACCCCGCGGGTAGCGTAAAAGACCGTATTGCAAAGGCAATGGTTGATGATGCCGAAGCTAGAGGGCTACTCACGCCACAGTCAGTCATCATTGAGCCGACCAGCGGAAACACGGGAATAGGACTCTCTGCGGTAGCGGCGGCACGTGGATATAAAGTAATCCTCACCATGCCCGAAACAATGAGTGTAGAGCGACGCAACCTATTAAAAGCCTTAGGCGCAGAGCTTGTCTTGACGGAAGGTGCGAAGGGCATGAAGGGTGCAATCGCAAAAGCCGAAGAGTTGGCGGCAAATACGCCGCATTCATTCATTCCCGGCCAGTTTGAAAATCCCGCAAACCCCGCCGTGCATAAGGCAACCACAGGGCCTGAAATTTGGGAGGATACAGATGGAAACGTTGACATCTTTGTATCGGGCATAGGCACAGGCGGCACAATAAGCGGCGCGGGTGGTTTTTTAAAATCGAAAAATCCAAATATAAAAATTGTGGCAGTAGAGCCTACCGATTCGCCCATACTGTCGGAGGGCAAGGCAGGGCCGCATAAAATCCAAGGGATTGGAGCGGGTTTTGTCCCCGAGACGCTCGACACAAAAATATACGACGAAATCATAACCGTAAAAAACGATGATGCTTTCGAAACAGGGCGAGCTATCGCAAAAGCAGAAGGAGTTCTCGTTGGCATTTCGTCCGGTGCGGCGGTGTGGGCGGCGACACAGCTTGCACTGCGCCCCGAAAACGATGGCAAAAACATCGTGGTGATTTTGCCTGATACGGGCGAAAGATACCTGTCTACGGCATTATTCTCATGAAAATTTCGTCTAAAGGTTGTTATGCCCTTGCCGCTCTTACCGAGATGGCATTAAACGCGGACGTGTCGCCCGTTGCAGTTGCAACCATTGCGCAGAAGTTAGAAATTTCCAAGATTTATTTGGAGCAGGTTTTTGGCTTGTTGAAAAAGGGTGGGGTGCTGGTTGCTACCAAAGGGGCGCAGGGTGGGTATGCCTTGCGCGAGAAACCTTCTGACATAACAGTTTATGATATTTTACAACCCATTGAGCAGGGGCTTTTTGAGACCCCTCCGCCTCAGCCTTTTTTGGCAGTTAACAAACTGGTTTTTGAGCCGCTAAATACAAATACAATCGCATTCTTAAAATCAATTTCGCTGGAGGACATCGCCACAGAGGCTCGTAGCAGCGGAGATGGGGGCATGTATTTTATATGAAAATAACTACAAAATGTATACATGGAAGCTCGAAAAAATACGACACAACAGGGGCAGTCAGTGTGCCGATTTTTCAGACGGCGACCTTTACGCATCCGGGTGTGGAGCAAAGCACAGGCTACGACTACAGTCGTCTGCAAAACCCAACACGCGAGCATCTGGAAAACCTGCTGGCGACATTGGAAGGGGGCGTAGATGCTCTTGCTTTCTCCAGCGGAATGTCTGCTACATCGGCGTTTATGGAAATGTTTTCGCCGGGCGACCATATCATCGCTTCGGATGATTTGTATGGTGGCTCTATCCGCCTCTTTGAGCATATCTCTGGCAAGAACGGCATACTCGTCTCATTTGTAAACACAAGCGATATAAAGCAAATCGAAAACGCTATGCGCCTACAGACCAAAGCGGTTTTTGTAGAAACTCCGACAAACCCCATGTTACAGGTGGCGGATATTGCCGCTGTGGCTAGGTTTGCCTCTGCGCATGGTATTTTGTTTGCCGTGGACAACACCTTTCTCACGCCGTATTTTCAGCAACCTCTCGCGCTCGGTGCGGATGTGGTAATACACAGCGGAACCAAATATCTCGGTGGTCACAATGATACACTCGCAGGATTTTTGGTCACAAGCCGCAACGATATTTCGGAGAAATTGCGCTTTATACAAAAGACAACGGGCGCATGTCTTTCACCGTTTGATAGTTGGCTTTTAATACGCGGAATAAAAACACTTGCCGTCCGTCTTAGGCAACAAGAAAAAACCGCACTTTTGCTTGCCAAGTGGTTGCAGTCTCATCCGAGGGTTAAGGCTGTACACTACATCGGACTAGACTCGCATCCTTCTTATGAACTTAGCAAAACCCAAGCGAGCGGCTTTGGCGGAATGATTTCATTTAACGTAGAAAACGAAGCAATCGCAAGACAAATATTAGAAAATGTGTGCCTTATTGGCTACGCAGAAAGCCTTGGTGGAGTAGAGACTCTCATCACCTATCCCTATCTGCAAACCCACGCCGATGTACCCGAAGAGCAACGCCGCGCAAAGGGCATAAACAAAACCCTACTGCGCTTGTCAGTAGGGCTTGAGGATGCTAATGATTTAATTGAAGATTTGGATAAGGCCTTTAGTCCATAGGAGTAATCTGTAAAACCCAACCTGCTTGGATATTGTTTGGGTTTGTGATGCCGTTTACGTTTTGGATATGAGCTACGGTTGCAGGGTCTTGGTTGCCAAAATATCGTTGGGCGATTCTGTTTAAGCTTTCTCCTGCCAAGATAGTATGCGTCGTGGGCAATCCTGTGTCCGGCGGCGAGGTTTGGGTCGGTGTTTCTGTAATGCCTCCGGGGCGAGTACCATCTTCATCAGGTGGTGGTGCCGGTTGGCGAGGGTCGTGACCCAGCTCACGCAACATATTTTCAAATTCGTCGCGGTCGGCTTCTGCACTGTCGCGCTCGGCTTGCAATCCGGCAATTGTTGTCCTTGTGCTTGTATCCAAGCGATTCATCTCTTGCTCATGGGAGGCAATCGCTTCCTGTGCCTCGTTATATCTGCTTCTGAATGACAGCATCTGTACGGTGATAATCGCAAACAGCACAACGATGAGGATAGCTGCACCCACTATTATAATCCTGAGCGGACTTATTACTTCCGAGTCACGGTAGTCGTCTCGCATACGGTTTGTGCGTACATCGCTACGACCTGCACGCGGCGGGCGATTAGGGTTGCGTGGCGGCGAAACCAGCTCGCCGGAAAATCTCCTGCGGAAGTTGTCCAGATTGTCCTCGGATGTATGCTCTTCTGTATTGCGGTCATGACGCTCCTGTCTCTCACTTCGTACTTGCCTCTCGTCGCGCTCTATGCGTGGCCTTCTGCCTGTATCGCGGATTTGTCTTTCTGTCGGCACATTTACTCGCACTGCCGGTCTGGGCGCAGGGTTGCGTCGTCTTTCGCGACGCTCTCGCCTTTCGTCATAATTATCCTCCGGTGCGGAGCTGTGTAACAGGCGTGTTGTGGCATTTTCTCTTCTTCTTTGCCTGTCTGCTACAGGTTCTTCTCGTGGGTCGTCATCCTCCCAGTTGGGTGGTAGTTCCACATCTTCTAAATCCTCCGTGGGCGGCTTTTTAAAACGCTCACGTTTTTTTGTGGGATTCCTGTCAAAGCCCGACACAAACGCGCTCTTTATCGGCGGCGGGCCGTCTTCCTCTTCATCTTCTTCATCAAAAAGACGCCCTACCGCAGCGCGTGAAAGCTCCTCGCTGTAGTATGCGTCTGTTTTTTCTTCGTTATCGGTTGGCATATTTCTGTAATCGTTCATTGTCCTGTCTCCCTCAACAGAGTACGCACTTTGCAATGTCCTAATTGTAGCTTTTTTACAAAAATGTGTCAACATTTGCGCTAAATTGTAATTACAACTATGTCCATCAGCTCCTTCGCGACCTCTTCGCTAAAGACATTTGCCGATATTATATCGGATATGCGGTTTTTTATTGCGGTTATATCCGTGATGCTTGTTTGTTTTGGGAGATTTTTTAGTGCAGAGATTTGGTCATCACAGACTTTTCTTTTTTCTATAAGCTCTTGTTTTGTGATTTCTCCGTCTATACGGAGTTCTATCAGATAGTCCAGTCGGGATTTTATTTTTTTTATTTTTTGTTCGTTTGTGTGTATTGGGGTGGTAAGGATGGCTTGCAATATATCCGAAGTGATTCTTTCATATGGTTGCAAATCATTACATAACGTGGCTAATATTTTTAAAAATTTTGCTTCGATTATCTTTTGCGGTAGCATTTTTGCATTGCATTCCTTTTTGATTGCCGAAGCACAAAGCCACCGTTTTTGTTTTTTTGTGCTTCGACTCACGAGTACACTGTCGCAGAGTGGGCATTTTAACTTGCCCGAGAAAGCGTAGCGGTTTGTGTAGCGTGTGTTTGACTTTTTTGCGCGGCGTGTGAGTTCTGCCCGGGCTTGTTCAAAGGTCTCACGCGGAATAATCGCAGGTAGCAAATCACGTAATGTGACAAGCTCCTCTTCGCCCTTGTTTCGTTTCGTTTTATGTGTAAGAAAGTCGGTGGTAATAAATTTTTTTTGGACCAGGTCGCCGCAGTATTTTTCATTTTTGAGGATGCGCATGATGGCGGTAGCATCCCATGTTTTTTTGCCATAGGCCGTGGGGGTGGAATCTTTCTCCAGCTCTTGGGCTATTATGTTCAGACCCTTGCCTCCGATGTATTCACTAAAAATTTTGCGTACTGTTTCGGCTTCGCGTGGGATAATCTCCAGCTTATCCTTAGAGATACGGCGATAACCCAGGGTTTTTTGGCCAAAAATTACGCCATTTTCCATGCTTCTTTTTTGTCCCCACTTTACGCGCTCTGATATTTTGCGAGCCTCTTCTTGCGCACAGCTTGCCATTATTGTCAGACGAAACTCGTCTGTGGACTCCCTTGTGTCGATGTTGTCGTTAATAAAAATTACACCCACGCCGATTTCTTTTAGCTCGCGAGTGTATTTTAAAGTGTCCATTGTATTGCGAGAAAACCTGCTTACCTCCTTTGTGAGAATTAGTTCAAAAATACCTGCATGTGCATCGCTCATCATTTTGTTAAATCCGTCGCGCCTGCGTGTGGACGTACCGGAGAGACCCTCATCCACATACATGGGCATGTACTGCCAGCCGTCGTGGGTGCTTATGTATTCGCAAAAAAACTGCTCTTGGTTTGCTAAAGAATTTTTTTGGTCAAGGCTGTCAGTGGATACTCGACAATAAGCGGTTACTTTTGTCATTTTTGCTTTATTTCCGACTTCTTTAAGGCTTGCTCCAGTTGTTTTTTGCATATCAAGCCCCTTGCATACAAGTCTTTGAGGAGTCCCTTTTTAAGGCGTTTTTCAAACGTTTTTATATCCATGTTTCATATATATTAATCTGCCTTGAAAAAATTACATTTTTGTGACATACTTTAAGAAAATGTCATGGAGTGACGCAATGGCAACCGACTTGCAAGGGGTTATACAATTTTTTAGGCAAAAGCATGGGTTTGAGCGTATTCTTGAATCTATGTTTGACCTGTTTGTACAGCATGGCAGGGCATTTGGTGCGGCGCGACTTTTCACTCCCACTACCGAAGAAGAAACTGCGATTTCGGATTTTTTTAATCGCGATTACTATGACCAAGCATTGATTAGAATCGGTTTGGCAGACTTCGAACGTCAAATGCAAAAAAATTTTAGCACGACCGTTACGCTTGAAAGTTTTTTGTCAGGATATATAGGTAAGCCCATAAAGCCACCGCAAGACAGCAAACCCAGCGCGTTTGCATATGTGGTTTTGACAGAAATTGCACCAAAATTCGAGGATACGGCGGCCGAGTCGTGGCTAAAAGAAATTTCTATACAGACACGCCGCGCATATCGACAACTGGCAGAGCAATATATAACAAGGCCGGAAAAAATCCTGAACATGATAACCACAACAGCAAAAACATATAATGACCTGGGCGACGAATACATCACTCTTGCCGAGTTTTCTAAAAAAAATATGGGTGCAGAAGATGCATTGGATTTTACAAGCCCATACGGCAAACTGTTCCTGAAAGCACTGGCTTTTAAGTTCAAGCAACCCGTCCCTGAGGCCACAGAGGACTGTATAAGCCTTCATTTGCGTGCAAAGCTGATTTCTTGTGGGTCGTTGAGCCATGTTACGATAAAACCATGCGGCAAATCAGAGGCCATCGTTTTGACTCTGGAAAATCTGCATAGTCGTTCCGATTTTAGCAACTTTGGTGACAAAATTTATATCATAGAGGATGCTTTGATTTTTTCCAAGATGCGCATGGAAGAAGGCACGGTCATCTGTCCCACAGGCGGATTAAACGCCGCATTTATGTATCTGTTGCTACAGCTGGGCGAAACCCCATTTTACTATGCCGGCAACATGACATACAAAGGGCTGGAGCAGGCTGACAAGCTGTATCTAAAATTTAAAAACTTCATCCCATGGCGATACGACCCAGAGGATTATGCTTTTATTACATCCGAGGATTTCTTTTTCCTTCCCGACGAAAAGCGCAGTCTTGCACTCCATAATGAGACCCTTGCATCATTGCTTTCTAATATAAGAAAAACAGGAAAAACGGCAAACAGTATGCCACTCGTACACAAATACGCAGACGACATCCGCCGCGGCGGGGGACAGTCGCACATTTCAACCAGGAGGTAGACATGGAAAATAAAGTAGATGTAGTAATCGGTGGAGAAATCATTACGTTAAAATCAGGTGAACAGGCTGACTACCTACAACGCATTGCGCGTTACACAGACAAAAAAATCCAAGACATAAAATCCAAAAGCGTAACTGCTGCCATAGATGACCATGTATGCAGTTTGCTAATCGCACTTAACATAGCAGACGATTATCACAAAGCCTTGGACAAGCATCAAAAACTGGATGCGGCTCATAAGGAGTTAGTCGAAGAGCGCGATAAGCTAAAAGAAGAACTGGGCAAGACAAAAAAGGAACTCGATGAGTTTGTAAAGAGTTTTGATGCAAAAAACGCGCCGGAGGCAGAAAATATTTTAACGTTGTCACCCGCAGCACCACCACAAAAACAACAGCTAAGGAAAGCACGTTAATGAGAGCGGCAGAAAAAATTGCGGCACTGCGCACCGTCATGGCAGAGCGTGGTTTGTATGCCTATCTCATCATGAGTGGCGACGCACACGCGAGTGAGTATGTAGCCGAATTTTGGAGTGGACGCGAGTGGATTAGCGGATTTACGGGGTCTAATGGGCTGGTTGTTGTGACAGCTACAGAGGCAGGTCTTTGGACAGATGGGAGATATTTTATCCAAGCGGAAAAAGAACTCGCAGGTAGTGGAATCACATTGTTTAAGATGGAAGAACCCGGTGTCCCTACTTATCAAAAATACTTGCAGGACAATATGCCCGATGGTTCAAAGCTTGGTTTCGATGGACGTACAGTGACTGCGACTTCTTTTAAGAGTATAAAATTGTTTTTGGACGAAAAAAAGATTGCTTACTCATACGACGACCTTGTCGGCGAAATCTGGAAAGACCGTCCACCGCTTCCTACAGACAAGGCTTTTCTGCACGCGCTTGAATTTGCAGGAAAAACTTCTGCCGAAAAACTGACAGAAGTCCGCGAAAAAATGAAAGAGAATAAAATACCCGCATATCTCGTAACCGCGCTGGACAGCATAGCGTGGCTTTTGAATATGCGCGGGAGCGATATTACCTATCTGCCCGTGATATATGCCTTTGTGCTGATTACACAGCGTGAGGCTTTTATTTTTGCAGATGCGGCTAAGGTCGCCGACATAGACTTGGGCGAGTTTGTCCTGCATGACTACAATGCATTGCCCGCATTCTTGAAAAATTTTGACACAAAAAATCTATACTACAATCCCAATAATACAAATGTCCTACTATGTAACGAAGGGAAAGCAATAAAACCCGCCGAGGATATTATCCCTCTTCTTAAAGCATTAAAAACCCCTCATGAGCTAAAAAACATGCGAAATGCATTCATAAAAGACGGTGTTGTGTTCGTAAAAATGTTGCATTGGCTGGACAATGTCGACATGGATACCATGCATGAAGGTACCGTTTCGGAAGTTTTGCAAAAATTTCGGCGCGAGCAGTCGCATTATTTATATGATAGCTTTAATACTATTTGCGCGTATGGCGGCAATGCTTCACAGCCACATTATCGTGCAGATGGTGCGGGTGCGGCTCTGCGTGCAGAGGGTTTTCTTATAGTAGACTCGGGCGGACAGTATCTCGACGGAACTACCGATACAACGCGCACCATCCCCCTTGGCACAATCACCACGGAAATGAAACGCGATTTTACTCTTGTGCTAAAGGGGCATATTGCATTGTCGCGTGCGGTTTTTTTGCAAGGTACAACAGGCTCCTCATTGGATATCCTTGCGCGTATTCCGCTATGGGAAAGCGGCCAAAACTATCGCCACGGTACAGGTCACGGCCTCGGATATTGCCTAAGTGTTCACGAGGGTCCGCATAATATCGCACGTACCCATAACACCGTCGCATTAGCTCCCGGCATGGCGATGTCAAACGAACCCGGCATTTACAAGGAAGGCAAATATGGCATCCGCATAGAAAACATAATCGTAGTAAAAGAAAAAGAAAAAACATCCGATGGTGTCTTTTTGGAGTTTGAAGATTTAACACACTGCCCCATATCCCGCGAGGCCATAGCAGAAGAAATGCTCACAGCTACAGAACTCGATTGGCTAAACGCATATCATAAGCGTGTATATGCAACACTCTCACCCTTCCTCTCCGACGCAGAAAAAGAGTGGCTAAAAAAAGAAACGGCGACGATTTAAACCTTAACCACACGCAGGTGTGGTTTTTTTATTGGTGAGGTTATAATTTCACCCGGAGCGATTATGGCAATGCCGGGGGGGTATTCTGATATAAGTTCGGCAGAAATCCTGCCGATTGCATCTTTGGTGGGGATTGTTTCCGCGGGGCGGCTCATTGCCTCTCGTGGGGTTAGTGCCATCTCGGGGATACTTATGGAGATTTCGGATGATTTTGGATAATCACTTGAAAAATGCGCTGACTCATTTTTTAAGCGCGAAAACCCATCATCCGTATCCGCCACTGATGTCATCGCAAGCAAAAACCTTTCCGTCACCATCTCAAATTCCACCGTAGATGTTTTGGTCTGAACCGCTCTGCCCCGCATAAACAGTAGCTTGCTCGGGTCTTGACCTTCTTCTTTTACCAATGCCCAATCAAGTTCTTTACGTATGGTTTTTAGCCGCTGTACATAAGATTCGAACAGTTCCGGATTGTTCCAAAGCTTGTCCAGCATAAAATCGCAAGCCGACATCAGAGCGTAAGATGGGCTTGTCGTTTGCATCGCATTTATGAAAAACTGAATGCGTGATTTGTCCACACCGCTATTAACATGCAAAACTGCACAGCCGGATATTGCAGGCAGTGTTTTGTGCAAGCTGTTAATCACTATGTCCGCACCCTGTGCCAATGCTGAGGTCGGAAAATAATCATGAAAAGAAAAATGCGCCCCATGGGCTTCGTCTACAATCAGCAGTCCATCGCGCTCATGTACAGTCTGTGCAATCTCGGCAAGATTAGAAACAAATCCTTCGTAAGTAGGACTCACCACAAAAACGGCCGACCCTCGCGGAATATCCTTGAAAGAAGAGGCACAAACACCACTGACCAATCCGCAGTCCAAAATTTGAGGCATATAATACATGGGTCGCGCACCGCTAAACACAAGACCATTGTAAACACTAACATGGGCGTTGCGCGGTACATAAATAGGAACATCGCCGACCGCACACAATGCCGCAACTATCCCCGCAGAAGCTCCATTGACAAGAAAAAAACTCTCCTCTGCCCCAAACCCTGTTGCGATTTTTTCCAAAAATGCTTGTATAATCCCTCTCGGGGCAGAAAGCACATCCATCTCGGGAAGTTCGGTCAAATCGTATGCAAGAAAACCAGGCGGAAAGAAATAAGGATTGCGTTTATGCCCCGGCATATGAAAAGGATAAATGTCGCCCGACAAATAAGCATAAATCTCCTTGTGCATTGCGCACCCCCTGTTTTTAGTAGTGTCAGTATAACCCCTTTATGATAATATAAAGCGAATTGATTAGCTATAGACAAGAAAGGAATACAAATGGATAAAACAATAAAGATAAAAGGTGCGCGTGGCAATAACTTAAAAAACGTGGACTTAGAAATCCCACGCGACAAGATGGTTGTTTTTACGGGGCTAAGTGGGTCGGGTAAGACTTCGCTTGCGTTTGATACTATATATGCGGAGGGTCAGAGGCGGTATGTGGAATCACTATCGGCGTATGCGCGGCAGTTTTTGGGTCAGATGGAAAAGCCGGATGTTGATTTTATCGAAGGGCTTTCGCCGGCGATTTCTATTGACCAAAAGACTACCAGCCAAAACCCACGTTCTACAGTAGGGACGGTGACAGAAATATACGACTATCTGCGTCTGTTGTATGCGCGGGTGGGGATTCCGCATTGTCCCGTCTGCGGTAAGGTAGTAGAAAAGCAGACGGTTGACCAAATCGTAGACCAAATTTTATTGATGCCCGAAAAAACGCGATTACAGGTGCTTGCGCCTGTTGTGGTTGCGCGTAAGGGCGAGCATACAAAGTTGTTGGACGATGCAAGAAAAAACGGCTATGTGCGCGCCCGCATAGATGGCGATGTATTGGATTTGTCCGAAGGAATCAAGCTGGATAAGAAAAAGAAGCATACAATAGAAATCGTAATTGACCGCCTGGTGGTGCGTGAGGGGATTCAAAAGCGGCTGTCAGAGTCTATCGAGGCCGCGATGGCGTTGACGGGTGGTTTGCTTGTTGTCAATGCAGGAGAAGATGACACTACCTATAGCCAGCATTTTGCCTGTGCCGACTGCGGGGTGAGTTTGCCTGAGCCTGAGCCGAGGATGTTTTCGTTTAACAATCCGTCGGGGGCGTGTGTGGACTGCGCCGGGCTTGGTATGAAGCTCATTTTTGACCCGGAGCTTGTTGTACCTAATCCGATGCTCACACTTGCGCAGGGTGCGATTGCCGCACCGGGTTGGGGGTCTGTAAAAACGGGGCATAGCTGGGGGTATTCCCTCCTGGAAGGTTTGAGTCGTGAATACAAATTTAAGCTGGATATTCCATACGAAGAGTTGTCAGAAAAAATAAAAAATATGCTGATGTACGGATTGTCCGATATGAAGCAAATCAGTGTGACTTTTACGGGACAGGACGGTAACACGCGCACATATCCATACAAATTTGAAGGAATCGTAAACAATCTCTGGCGGCGATACAATGAGACTTCTTCTATGGCTTCCAAGCAGGATTACGAAGGTTTTATGACCAGCATCACCTGCCCTGCATGTGCAGGCAAGCGGCTAAAGCCCGAAATTTTGGCGGTAACAGTTGGTGATGAGCCGATTTCTGCTGTGACGGAGATGACCATATCGGGCGTGCAGGATTTTTTTTCTGCTATTGCACCTTCGTTTTCGCCTGCGGAGAGCATCATCGCCGTGCCGATTTTGAAGGAAATAGAAGCTCGGACGGGATTTTTGATGGATGTTGGTTTGGATTATCTCACGCTGTCGCGAGCGGCGGGGTCGCTATCGGGCGGTGAGGCGCAGAGAATCAGACTGGCTACACAAATCGGTTCGGGGCTGGTCGGTGTGGTTTATATACTGGACGAGCCAAGTATCGGACTGCATCAACGCGACAACGACCGCCTTCTCAAAACTCTGCGACATCTCACGGACATAGGTAATACGCTAATCGTCGTGGAGCATGATACAGATACGATGATGGCTTCTGATTTTATCGTAGACATAGGGCCTGGCGCGGGTGTGCATGGCGGCGAAGTTGTTTTTGCGGGTGACGTAAAGGAGTTGTTGCATTGCAAAAAAAGCATCACGGGGCAGTATCTTAACGGAACTCTAAAAATCGAAATACCCGAGACGCGCCGCGTTTCCAACAAAAAACGCTCTCGCAAAATTCGCATCCTCGGCGCGGCAGAAAACAATCTGCGTAACATAGATGTTGAGCTTCCTATTGGGCTTTTTACATGTGTGACGGGCGTGAGCGGGTCGGGCAAAAGCTCATTGATTAACGAAATTTTGTACAAGCGTCTTGCACGCGACCTAAACCGTGCGAGAATCAAGCCGGGCAAACATCGCGACATCATGGGCTTGGAGTTTTTGGACAAGATTATCAATATCGACCAAAGCCCAATCGGGCGTACACCACGTAGTAATCCTGCAACCTACACAGGATTGTTTGACCTTGTGCGTGATGTTTTTTCCCAGACACCGGAGGCAAAAATCCGCGGGTACCAAAAAGGTCGTTTTAGCTTTAACGTAAAGGGCGGGCGATGTGAGGCCTGCTCGGGCGATGGGATTATCAAAATTGAGATGCACTTTTTGCCGGATGTATATGTACCATGCGAAGTCTGCGGCGGGAAACGATACAATCGCGAGACGTTGGAGGTAAAGTATAAGGGGAAAACAATCGCCGACGTATTGGATATGACAATAGAGTCTGCATTAGAATTTTTTGAAAATCTGCCGCGTTTGAAAGACAAATTGCAAACACTCTGTGATGTAGGGCTTACGTATATAAAACTCGGCCAGTCATCGACTACACTTTCCGGCGGCGAAGCACAGAGGGTAAAGTTGGCGACCGAGCTATCAAAACGTCAGACAGGCAAGACTATGTATGTTTTGGACGAGCCTACTACAGGGTTGCATTCCGCCGATGTGCATAAGTTGATTGGGATTTTGCAACAACTCACGGACAGCGGAAACACCGTGGTTGTGATTGAGCATAACCTTGATGTAATCAAAACATCCGATTATGTCATTGACCTCGGCCCCGAGGGTGGGGGAGCGGGCGGTCAAATCGTAGTATGCGGCACACCTGAGGATGTAGCCGCCTGCGAAGGCTCATTTACAGGCAAGTTTTTAAAGGGAGTCCTCGGCGGTTAAGCCGTTTCTCATTTGAAATGAAAATGAAATAATTGTATAATGGTCGCATAGGATACGGAGGTTTTGTAGTTATGAATCCACAAGTAGGTGTAATCATGGGTAGCAAATCCGACTGGGAAACAATGCAGCATACATGCAAAATACTGGATGAGATGGAAATCCCATATGAAAAGAAGGTAGTCTCTGCGCATCGTACACCGGAGCTGATGGCAGAGTATGCAAGCACTGCGGCAGACCGTGGGTTAAGGGTAATCATAGCGGGTGCGGGTGGTGCGGCACATCTGCCGGGTATGACAGCTGCCTATACATCCTTGCCTGTGATTGGTGTGCCTGTACAATCCCGCGCACTTAGTGGTATAGACTCACTTTTATCCATAGTGCAAATGCCCGCCGCAGTACCTGTGGCAACGATGGCGATAGGTGTGGCAGGGGCGACAAACGCGGGGTTGCTTGCAACCAGGATAATAGGCGCGTTTGACAGCGAGGTCTTTGCCAGGATGGAAAAATACAGAGCAGAAACCCGCAACTTGGTTATAAATGAGCATAAAATTTAATTTCTTCGGAGGAAAAAATGAATCTAGCAGAACAGTTAAAAGGAAAAGTAATAATGGATGTGACATGCCCCGAGCAAGCAGAGATTGCACAAAGGGCAGGTGCAGGTGCCGTTATGGCATTGGAAAGAATCCCCGCGGATATTAGAGCGGCGGGGGGAGTGTCTCGTATGAGCGACCCTAAGATGATAAAAGGAATCCAAGCAGCGGTTGATATTCCTGTGATGGCAAAATGCCGTATTGGGCATTTTGTGGAGGCGCGGTTGCTGGAGGCTATAGGTGTTGATTTTATTGATGAGAGCGAAGTGCTTTCTCCTGCGGATGACAAATATCATATAGACAAAAGGGAGTTTGGCGCGCCTTTTGTGTGTGGCGCAAAGGACTTGGGCGAAGCATTGCGCAGAATCGCCGAAGGTGCGAAGATGATACGCACAAAGGGCGAAGCGGGAACGGGAGATGTTGTACAAGCAGTGCGTCATATGCGTGAGATAAAGGCCGAAATGCGCCGTGTAGCATCCATGAGCAAGGACGAGCTATACGACACGGCAAAGGAATTGCGTGTGCCTTATGAGTTGCTTAAATATGTAAACGAACACGGAAAACTGCCCGTGCCAAACTTTTCGGCAGGGGGCGTGGCCACACCTGCCGACGCGGCATTGATGGTACATTTGGGCGCGGAAGGCGTTTTTGTGGGGTCGGGAATTTTTAAATCCGGAGACCCACAAAAA
>WRGY01000106.1 GCA_009786925.1 Defluviitaleaceae bacterium
ATCCCCGATTTCGTGGGTGGCATCCACCACTACACCGCCATGGACCAAATCGACATTGCCTTGGGCAATATCATTAACTTGGGCATGAGCATAGAGGACGCATTGGCAGAAGCAGAAGCCGCTGTTAGATTTGAAATGGGACTTTAAAAGTAAAAGGTGGGAGCTGTCGTAAAAAGACAGCTCCCACTTATTATTTCGCTATACAAGGAGGGTCAGGGGCGTAATGGGACATAGAAAATTTTTTAAAATTGGTCTAACCCAGAAGCAGAGCCTAACAGGCTGGGCATTTTTATCTATTGCGGCAATTTTAATCATATGGATGAATTTTTATCCGATGGTTAGAGGATTCTTATTTTCGTTGCAATCAGGTGTAGGTGCGCAAATGCAGTTTGCGGGATTGTTCAACTATAGGCGGTTGCTGGAAGACCCTCAGTTTAGACAGACAATCAGCAACACATTTATGTACTTAGTGATACAGGTGCCGATTATGTTACTTTTGGCACTTGTACTCGCAACAATGCTTAATGACAATACATTAAAATTTAGGGGCTTTTTTCGCACGGCGATATTTTTGCCATGTGCTGTAGGACTTGTGGCATATTCTCTTGTGTTCCGTCAAATGTTTGCCGTCAGCGGCATCATTAACACTATTGCGATGAGCGTTGGGATAATGGAGACCCCTTTTAACTGGTTTGGCAATGCATGGTCGGCCAGGCTGATTATTATACTGGGGCTGCTTTGGCGATGGACCGGTTTTAACATGATATTTTATCTCGCGGGTTTGCAAAATGTTGACCGCGCTATGTATGAAGCCGCTCGTATAGACGGTGCGAATGCGTTTCAACAATTTTGGAGAATCACAATACCTGTTTTAAAACCCGTGATTTTGCTCACTGCCATCATGTCCACAAACGGTACACTACAGCTATTTGACGAATCGTTTAACCTCACGGGAGGCGGTCCGGGCATCACCTCACGGAGCATGTCACATCATATATTCGTCGCGGCTTTCCAAGGGATTCCGCAAATTGGGTATGCGTCCGCCATGTCATTTGTAATCCTTTTGTTTGTAGGTACGCTTGCCTTTATCCAAATCAAGATTGGTGATAAACGATGAAAATAAAATTTTCCAGGGTTTGCATGTATTGCTTCCTTATCATTGCGTCTGTATTTTCTCTTTTTCCGCTGATATGGACGCTCATTTCCGCAACTAACTCCAATGCGGATATTTTGCGCGGCACATTGTTACCGGGGACACATCTGGTACAAAATTTTGTGAGGCTGGCCGAGCTTACGGATATAGGCAGAGCATTTTGGAACTCTACACGAAACGCGGTGGTCGCCACCTTTATTTCTATTGTCATCTGCTCTTTGGCGGGTTATGGTTTTGAAATTTTTCATAGCAAAGCAAAGGATAGATTGATGGGTGTTTTATTATTGTCGATGATGATACCCTTTGCGGCTGTTATGATTCCGCTTTTTCAGCTGACTGCCAATATGGGTCTGCTCAATACAACCATTGGCTTTATGCTCCCGACGCTGTCCACAGCATTTTTGATTATGCTCTTTAGACAAAACACACGCTCTTTTCCGCTCGAAATGATAGAGGCGGCACGGATAGATGGGCTAAACGAAATTAACATATTTTTGCGCATATACATCCCCACGATGAAATCCACCTATGCCGCGGCGGTTACGATTACCTTTATGGCTACGTGGAATGTGTTTTTGTGGCCGCGGATAATTATGATTTCGCCTGATTCTATCACCATGCCCCTGCTTATCTCAAACCTGATGGCAGGGTATGTGGCTGATTTTGGTGTGATTATGCTCGCTGTTACAATCGCGACACTCCCACCGATTTTGCTTTTCTTTTTCTTACAACGCTACTTTGCAGAAGGTATGACAGGAACAATAAAATAGGAGGTAATTTGCTATGAAATTTGATTTTTCAAGGATTAAAGACCCGGGCTATTTTAGAGAAAATCGCCTCGATGCCTATTCAAGCCATATCCATTATCGCAACGAGCGCGAGGCAGAAATGGGCGAAAGCAGTTTTTATCAACTTTTAAATGGTGTCTGGAAATTTAGTTATGCAAAAAATTATGCACTTGCGCCAAAGGGCTTTGAGAGTCCTGATTTTGACTGCAAATGCTGGGATGATATTGTTGTACCGGGACATATACAGATGCAGGGCTACGATGCTCCGCATTATGTAAATGTGCAGTATCCATGGGATGGCGTATATGACATAGAGCCTGACGAAATACCAACGGATTTTAATCCGACAGCGAGCTATGTAAAACATTTTACACTCCCCCAAAAAACAAAAAATCTTTTTATCTCCTTTGCAGGTGTAGAAAGCGGCTTCGCGCTTTGGTTAAACGGAAACTATGTCGGCTACGCACTAGATGGATTTACACCTTCGGACTTTGACCTTACGCCTTTTATAAAAGAAGGTGAAAACAAACTCGCGGTACAGGTGTTTAAATTTACATCGGGCAGCTGGCTGGAGGACCAAGACTTTTTCAGGTTTTCCGGTATATTTAGGGATGTATATCTCTACTCTGTGCCTGATGTGCATGTCCGTGACATTAAGGTAGATACCGACCTTAGCAGTGACTTTAGTTCGGCAAAGCTGTCCGTATGCTTGCTCGCAGAAAATGAAAATGCAGGAGCTGTAGAAATCCTGCTGTTTGACGGAAACACAGAGATAGCAAAAACAGGGTCGGTTATATCAAAAAGAACAAAGCTGGATATTTCGATTAAATCACCCAAACTTTGGAGTGCAGAAAAACCTAATCTCTATACTATGAAGGTCTACGTAAAAGACAATACAGGCAACCTTTGCGAGTATATTTGTCAAGATGTAGGATTTAGAAGATTTGAACTTGTCGGCAATGTTATGCACATAAATGGCAAACGCATTGAGTTTTATGGTGTCAACAGGCATGAGATTTCTTGCTACTCCGGCAGAGTACTCACAAAAGAACAGATGGAATACGACATTGTCACAATGAAGCAATATAACATTAACGCTCTGCGTACTTCTCATTATCCCAATCATCCATACATCTATCAGCTCTGCGACCGCTACGGAATATATGTAATAGACGAAGCAAACCTGGAGTCACATGGCAGATGGTTTTTGGTAGGAGGGCGTGACGCAGACGTTGCACTGCCCGGAGACAATCCCAAGTGGCTGGATATTGTTATAGACCGAGTAGACAGTCTCTACGAGCGCGACAAAAACCACCCGAGTATCATCATCTGGTCACTGGGCAACGAATCCTTTGGCGGCATAAATATCTTAAAGATGGCAGAGCGTTTTCGCGCCCTCGACAAATCGCGACTTGTTCATTATGAAGGCGTGGACTGGGATACACGCTACCCTGACAGCACCGATATGTACAGCAAAATGTACACATCCGCCAAAGATTTGGACAAGTATTTGCAAGAAAACACCGAAAAGCCGATGATTCTTTGCGAGTATGTCCATGCTATGGGCAACTCCTGCGGCGCGATGCATAAATACATTGACCTAATGTCCAAGCATAAACATTATCAAGGTGGGTTTATCTGGGACTTTATTGACCAAAACATTTTGAAAAAGGATAGATACGGCAAAGAATTTTTGGCATCCGGCGGCGATTTTGACGACAGACCACATGATTCTAACTTCTGTGTAAACGGTATTTTGTACGGCGACAGAGGGCTTTCGCCTAAGATGCAAACGGTAAAATACAATTATCAACCCGTGGTTATTGATATTAACAAGAGCCAAATAGTTGTAAAAAACAAAAACCTGTTTACGTCAACATCCGAATATAACTGCTCTGTCTTGCTTGAAAGAAACGGCAAAAAAATTGCGAGCGCGACATTAAAAACCGATGTGGCACCATTGTCCCATGCAGAGTATGCACTACCCTTCTCTATACCCAACGAAGCGGGAGAATACGCAGTAACGGTTTCTTTTTGCCTGGCCGATGATACCCCTTGGGAAAAGCGCGGACATGAAATAGCTTTTGGACAATATATTGAAAAGGTCGAAGAGCCACCACGCGAATGCTCGGATATATCCACGCCACTTAGGGTCGTAAACGGCGCGCAGTCACTGGGAGTACATGGCGAACATTTTAGTGTCATGTTTTCAAAAACAAGGGGCGGCCTGTATTCATATAAATATGCAGGGCGCGAGATGATAAAAAAGATTCCTATGCCAAACTTTTGGCGTGCGCCGATTGACAACGATATTGGAAACATAAACCCTATACGCACCGCACAGTGGAAAATAGCCGGTCTCTATGCCAGCCACATACCACATGATTTGCAAAACCAAGCATACCCACCCTCCGCCGACCCCGTTGTCGTTTTGGGTAAAGGATACGTTACGGTGACATATCCTTATTATCTCCCCACAACACCTGCGGCAAAATGTGAGGTGTCCTATAATATAGCTAACGATGGGGCTGTAAAGGTAAATCTGATATGCGAGCCAAAGGGGCTTCCACCGATGCCCGAGTTTGGCATGATGTTTAAATTTGATGCCGACTACGAAAACCTGGAGTGGTACGGCATGGGACCGGAAGAAACATATGTAGACCGTGTCACCGGCGCGAAGCTTGGCATTTACAAAAACAAAGTAGCCGAGAATATGGCAAAATACGTCATCCCACAAGAATGCGGCAACAAGGTTGGCGTTAGATACGCAAAGCTGACAGATAGCAGTGGCAGAGGCATTATGTTTACAGGGGATAACATGGAATTTTCTGCACTGCCATACACACCCCATGAGCTGGAAAATGCCATGCATGACTATGAGCTTCCACAGGTGCATTACACGGTAGTCCGTGTCAATATGATGCAGATGGGTATAGCAGGAGACCAAAGCTGGGGCGCACGCACCCATGATGAATACCTATTGCCCACAGACAAAAAACTCAACTTCTCATTTACGTTTAAAGGGATGTAATTTTATAAAAGGAGCCATGATATGCCAAAGATTACTTTTTTAGGTGCGGGCAGTACCGAGTTTGCAAAAAATCTTTTAGGGGATGCCATGCTGACTGAGGCGTTAAACACATCAGAAATCGCGTTGTATGATATAAACCCTCAGCGGCTGGAGGAATCAGAAGCGATGCTGTCTGCTATAAACAATAACTGCAACAAAGGCAGAACCCGTATTACAGCCTACACAGACAGAAAAAAGGCGTTGGTCAAATCAGATTTTGTAATCAACGCCATACAGGTAGGCGGTTACAAACCTTGTACGGTGACTGATTTCGAAATCCCAAAAAAATACGGCCTGCGGCAAACAATAGCAGACACCATCGGCATAGGTGGCATTTTCAGGACTTTGCGTACTATGCCCGTTATGCTCGACTTTGCAAGGGAGATGGAAGAGGTATGTCCCGACGCATGGCTTCTTAACTATACAAACCCCATGTCTACATTAACAGGAGCCATACAGAGGCATACGGGTGTAAAAGCTGTAGGCCTCTGTCATAGCGTACAAGTCTGCGCAGAAACCCTGCTAAAGAGCGTGGACATGAGTACAGATGGTCTTTGCTACGAAATCGCGGGTATAAATCATATGGCATGGTTGCTAAAAATCAGCAAAGATGGCAAAGACCTTTATCCTGAAATCAAAAAAAAGTCTAAACTACTGGGAAAGCACCACGACATGATACGCCATGAGCTGATGCATACATTCGGCTACTATGTGACAGAAAGCTCTGAGCATAGCGCGGAGTACACACCTTATTGGATAAAGGATAGATACCCCGAGCTGATAGAACGATACAACATCCCCTTGGACGAATATCTGCGCCGCTGTGTAGAGCATATCGACAGATGGGAAACCTTAAAAGAAGAGTTGGTAAACAATCCAAAACTCACCCATGAGCGCACCATAGAATACGCCTCACGCATAATGGAAGCTATGGTAACGGACAAACCATATAAAATCGGCGGCAATGTTTTAAACATGGGACTGATAGAAAATCTCCCACGCGAAGCCTGTGTAGAGGTACCCTGCTATATAGACAAAACAGGAGTAAACCCCTGCTATGTAGGCTATCTGCCGGAACAACTCGCAGCCCTAAACCGTACAAATATTAATACCCAACTACTAACCATCGAAGCCGCCATCACATTAAAAAAGGAAAGCATCTATTATGCCGCATTGCTTGACCCACTAACATCCTCTGTCCTATCCATAGATGATATTAAATCCATGTGTGACGAGATGATAGAGGCTCATGGAGATTGGCTTCCAAAGTACAGCTAGGGAGTGTTTATATGAGTATAGAACCACTTCTCAAATATGCAGAAAACGAAGGACTAATCAGCGGGCTGGATATTATTCTGGCCCGCAACTTATTATTGGATTTGCTGGATATAAAAAATCCTGCAGATTCAGATTTTGATACAACGAAATCATTGAGTAATATTTTGGCACCCATCTTCGAATATGCAGGATGCAAAACAATCACCGAGTGCGACCTCTTAGAAGGTCGGATAATGGGCATACTAACCCCACGCCAACAAGAAGTGACAACAAAGTTTTATTCGCTATTACAAAAGCAAGGTGACGCATTGGATTATTTTTACAAGCTCTCATGTGCCACAAACTATATCAAGACAGAAAGAATCAAAAAAAATCTCGCGTGGAAACATAACACAGATTTTGGCGAGCTGGAGATAACCATAAATCTGTCCAAGCCCGAAAAAGACCCTAAAGAAATAGCCCAAGCTATTACACAAAAAGATGTTTCTTACCCAAAATGTTTGCTCTGCATAGAAAACGTAGGCTATGCAGGACATATAAACCACCCCGCCCGCCAAAATCACCGCATAATACCTATTGACCTATGCGGAGAAGATTGGTACTTGCAGTATTCGCCTTATGCATATTACACCGAGCATTGTATCCCTTTATGCGGAGAGCATCGACCCATCTCCATAAACAAGACAACATTTGAAAAACTACTGGCATTTTTGGAGCTTTTTCCGCATTATTTTGTGGGTAGCAATGCGGATTTGCCTATTGTAGGAGGCAGTATATTAAATCACGACCACTTCCAAGGAGGGCGTTATAACTTTCCGATTGAAAAGGCAAAATCAATAAAATCCTATACCCTGATGGGCATAAAAGCCGAAATCCTAAAGTGGCCTATGTCCGCCATCAGGTTAAAATCAAAAAATAGTAAACACATCATCAATGCATCCACCGCTATTTTAGAAAAATGGCGTGGTTACAGTGATGAGTCGGTTGGTATTTTTGCCCATAGCGGAAACACCCCACATAATACCATCACCCCGATAGCACGAATAAACGCAGACGGCGAATATGAATTTGACCTGGTTTTGCGCAACAACCGCACCAGCGAAGAATATCCCGACGGCATATTCCACCCGCATCCACATGTGCATCACATAAAAAAAGAAAACATCGGACTCATAGAAGTCATGGGTCTGGCAATACTGCCGGGAAGGCTTGCACAAGAAGTAGAAAAAGCACCGGATGAGCAAAAAAACTACATGGGCGAAGTATTTTTAGAAGTACTGACACATGCAGGTGTATTCAAATGCACCAAAGCAGAAGCCTTTATGAAATTTATGACTGCCTGTGGCGCGAAATTGGAGGAGACATCATGGACTTAAAAGCTGTTTTTATTGAAAATTTTGGCGATTCTAATGAAGAAATAAGGGTTTTTCATGCCCCTGCTCGTGCAAATATTATTGGCGAGCATACGGACTATAACGGCGGCTATGTTTTGCCCTGCGCCCTAACCATCGGGACATATGCACTTATCAGAAAACGAGCTGATAATATCGCTCGTTTTGCCAGTACAAACATCAATACGGTGGTACAGCTTCCACTAAACGAAATATCATACGACCCACAGCATGACTGGGCAAACTACCCTAAGGGCGTTGTGCATTTTATACAAAAGGATGGGCATCAGCTATGCGGATTTGATGTATTGTTTTCAGGCAATATAAGCGGAGCAGGCCTATCCTCTTCGGCCTCACTGGAGCTTGCTATGGCCGTTGCACTAAATATCACGTTTTCTATGGGCTATGACATGATTAGCCTCATTAAACTTGCACAACGTGCAGAGCAATTTTGTGGAGTCAACTGTGGCATAATGGACCAGTTTGCCATAGGCATGGGCAAAAAAGGCATGGCTATACACCTCCACTGTGACAGCCTACAATACAAATATGTACCTTTAAGCCTCGATGATTATAAAATAGTCATCATGGATACAAACAAAAAACGCAAACTTAGCGACTCAAAATATAACGAACGCAGAGCGGAATGCGAACAAGCCGCAAAGATTTTAAATGTAGAAAACTTATCAAAACTAACCCCACAGGATTTTGCCTCACATCAAAACAAATTAGAAGGCAACATCCTAATGCGTGCCAGGCATGTTATCCACGAAAATCACAGGGTAAGCCAAGCAGAAGATGCACTAAAAGCAGGTGACATATCAAAACTCGGAGAACTGCTTATAGCATCACATGTTTCTCTACGTGATGACTACGAAGTTTCTTGTGTAGAGCTTGACACCATTGTGGAGCAGGCAATCAAACATACCTGCTGTGCAGGTGCGCGAATGACAGGCGCGGGCTTTGGCGGCTGCGCGATAGCCCTTGTAAAAGGAGCTGCCCTACCCGACTTCATAGACTCTGTAAGCCATGCATACACAGACATTATCGGATACACCCCGGGGATGTATGTACAAGAAAGCGGCGACGGTGCAAGAGAAATAATCTGAAACATCAAAACAACGACCTTAGATGTTTTGGCCTGAACCGCTCAAGCCCGCATAATCGCTTGCTTCACCGACATAACTTTTCAATGCAGGAATGCAAGGGGGCGAAATGTTGTTGGGGAGTTCATTGAGGGCAAAAAATTTTACATCAAGGCTCTCTACCATATCAGCCTGTATGCTTCCACTATAGTCCTTGCAAATATAAACAATGTCTACGATTGATATTTCATCACCATGCGGATAGACATGATATAACTCTTTTCCGGAGAAAACCCCAAATAATTCAATCGTGTTTGCTACAATTCCGGTTTCTTCTAACAACTCTCGCTTGGCAGCTTCTTCAACAACCTCATTTATATCCACCATCCCACCCGGGTAGCCCCAATGATTATTGTCTTTCCGTAGTTGCAATAAAATTTCGCCCTTTTCGTTTACGACGATAACGCTTGCACCACAAACCAGTATTGGCATATGGCCAACTGTTTCCCGCAGATTCTTCAAATACTCGTTCATCATATCCCTCCCAAAATTTACAAGAAATTATACCACTATACGACACTTTATGTGTTAAAATAATCTGGGAGTGAATAGCGTGAATACAATCAAACTATGGTTTAGCAAAGAAATGGAAGAAGAAAAAGCGCGGAGTATTGCGGGTTGCGCCAAGTGGATATGCCGGCTATCTGTTTGTATGTACATTTTTAGCATGGTACTTAGTATTTCCGGGAGGCAGACATTTGTTTTGCATAGCAATTCCGGCATACAAGACCATATACGCCTTATTGATGGGCGTAATGATTGGACAAGGAGAGGCGGACTGATTACCTCGGCACAAGGTACGTTTAGGGTGTTTACAAACCCCATGGACGAAGTTGACCTTGGTACACGTATTGTACTTTCTGTCGCCAACCTGTTATTTGCTTTACCATTCGGAATTTCGTTTTTTGTGCTTTCCAAATTTTTTGAAAACATCCAAAGAGAGCAAATTTTTGTAAGGGCCAATGTCTCATATCTATTAATATTTGGACGCATACAAATGGTTACACGGCTACTCGTACCATTTTTGATAGGGATTATTTCGTCACTTGCAAATAGGTTTACGGATAGCAGTGTGCAATACTCTAATGATGGATTTATTATAACAGCCCTTGCATTTTTGGTTTTAAATGTTGCGGCTTATATTATTTGCTATGGGATGAAATCATCTTAGGGCGTGTTGCCCTGTTTTTTGTTTACATATTTTTCTTGACCCGAAGACTTTCTCACACTATCATTTGATTCGCAAACTACCTGAACAAAAAGGATGATATTGATGAATAGGGGATTAGTATGAGCGATAATTTTACAAACAAATTTATGGCAAATGAAAAAAATCTCGCATTACTAAACGAAACGATGTGGGGGCCAAACGGAATACGGCAAGCCGAAGAACTGGCTTCTTTTTTTACCATTACAAAGGATATGAAAATCCTTGACCTGGGCTGTGGTCTGGGATTGTCTGCGGTGTACTTGGTACAACAGTATGGTGCAACAGTTTTTGCCACCGACTTGTACGCAGACCCTACCGAAAACCATGAGCGTTTTAAGTCACTTGGTATTGCGGACAAAATCATCCCGATGACGGTGGATGCGACGCAACCTATGCCGTTTGCAAAAAGATATTTTGATGTAGTTTTTTCTGTAGGCGCATACAACATGTTCGGTGATACCGAAGAAATGCTGCCAAATTTTATTCCTTATATAAAAAAAGGTGGCTATATTGCTGTTGCATTTCCCGGATTGAAATATGATTTTGGCAATAATGTTCCAAAAGAAATGCAACCGTTTTGGGATGTCCCCGAGGTCGCAAGATATATCCGAGGTATAGAATGGTGGAGGGACTTGTTTTACAAAGAGAAGGGTATAGAAATTTTAAGCATCGGCGAGCAAGCTTGCCATGACATTGCTTGGAAAGAATATCTTGCAACCCGTGACCCCAACAAAGAAGATGAAAAATGGGATTTGGATATGATGGCAGCAGAAAGCGGAAAATACTTTAATACAATACAGTTGATTGCCAAAGTTATATAAAAAAAATAATTCTCTTGACAACATGAGTCGTGATTCATATAATTGAATCACGACTCATATTCATGAATGCACTTTCACACGAAAGGAGTTTAAAAATGCCTAAAGAGACCTTTTTCCGCCTACGAGACGAAAAGCAAGACAGTATAATGCGTTCAGCTATCAGCGAATTTGCGGGGCATGGCTTTGAACGAGCAAAGATATGCGATATTGCAAAAAATGCAAATGTTGCAACGGGTAGTATTTATCAGTACTTCGCGGACAAAGAAGAACTTTTTATGTACTGCGCACAGTGGGCTTTTGATAATTTTATGAAAAAAATTGATTTGCGACCCGACATCACTAATATGGATATTTTTGAATATTATGATGAACGTCTTGCAAACCCCGGTATTTTGAACGAGGAACGAGAGGTTGTACATTTTATGCAGGAGCTTATGCGTCACCCTGATATGATGCGACCTTCTATGCGTGAAATGTACAAAAAAAGTGAAGAACAAATCTTAAAATTGATTGAAAATACAAAAAACAAGGGTCTAATCCGTACTGATATTTCCGACGAAATTTTGCTCGAATACTTTGTTGCCGTTACCGAGCGATTCAAGATGCGCTGGATGACGCAATACGATGATTTGACACAAATGCCGGAAGAAGAGATGCAAAAAAATGTAAATATAATGCTCGAACTTTTGAAATATGGTTTGAAAGGGGGCGAAGCAAATGTCTAAAAGCATAATGGAAGTAACAGGCCTGACAAAGGATTACATCATGGGAGAAGTCACGGTGAATGCATTGCGCGGGGTAGATTTTTCGCTATACGAGGGTGAGTTTGTGGTTGTACTCGGGCCGAGCGGCAGTGGCAAAAGCACGATTTTGAATATAATAGGAGGGATTGACAAGGCGACGAGTGGCTCTGTTGTTGTTAACGGAAAGGATATTGCAAATGCAAACGAGAGGGATTTTTCAAAATACCGCCGTTCTTCCGTAGGTTTTGTTTTCCAATTTTATAACCTAATCCCAAACCTCACCGCTCTCGAAAATATAATACTTGCGGCGGAGCTTTCTGCCGACCCGATTCCGCCGCAGGAACTTCTCGAAGCGATTGGACTCGGTGACAGAGGGCAGTCCTTCCCCACTCAACTATCGGGCGGACAACAACAACGTATTGCAATCGCCCGCGCCATCACAAAAAACCCCTTCCTCTTGCTATGCGACGAGCCGACAGGCGCACTTGACCATACAACAGGCATACAGGTACTTCGTCTGCTCAAGGATTTTAACGAAAAGTACAAAAAAACCGTCGTTATTATTACTCATAATGCGCAAATCGGAGAAATGGGCGACCGCGTCTTTCATATAAAAGACGGCCTGATTGACAAAATTGACATAGTCGATAACCCGATTTCACCCGAGGATATAAGCTGGTAAATGCGCGCTTCCAAGGAGGGAACATAATGCTTTTTAAAAAAGTCTATCGTGCCATGTGGAAAAACAAACGCGCATATATTGCCTGCATGTTCCTTATATCCGTGGGTATACTTATGCGGACGGCTCTGGGTGCGGCTTCTGACGGTCTCGAACGCGCAAAGCTTAATTTTTATGACGAATACCGTCTGGCACATGTGTATGCAAGTGTTGGTGCGATTTCGTTGAGTGATGCGGAACGTTTGCGAGAGTTACCGGGTATTGCAGATGTAACTGCGCGTACAAAGATGGAAATGCGTGCCGAAATCGACAATAATGACGAAATCATTACACTCCGCGTAATTTCTTTTGACCCATCAGAAGAAACAAGGCTAAACGATTTTTTGATGACGGGGCTGGAGCCTTCTTTGCCCGGAGATATTGCCGTAAACTACATGTTTATGGCAACAAATGGGATGGAAGCGGGCGATATTGTCACCTTGATTGTGCAGGGCAGAGTGTTTGAATTTGAGCTGACCGGTTCGTTTCTAACGCCGGAATATGTCTACATCGCACCGAGTTTTACGGATATTTTGCCCGATAACGAATCCTTTGGCATAGCATATATCACTGCCGAGGCAATGGGAAATATAACAGGCCGTCACGGCATCGCCAATGATTTACTTTTTGCATTGCATGACGGCTACGAGTTTGATGATGTCAATCTACTCATCGAGGACGCACTCCGTCCACATGGATTGATTTCCATAACCGCTCGTGAGGATACGCTAAGTTATTCGCTTGTTGATATGCAGACAATGTCAATGCAAGGGATGTCTACATCCATGCCATTTGTATTTATGTTTATGGCTGCCGTTGTGCTGTTTTTGATGATGAAGCGGATTATCGAACAGGAGCGCACACAAATCGGCACATTAAAGGCGTTGGGATATTCTAATCGCGTTGTGGTTTTTCACTATGTATGCTATGGAATAATTGTAGGGTTTGTGGGCGGCATAGTCGGATTTATGCTTGGTGTAGCGATGTCAGGCGTTTATCTGGAAATGTTTTTGGAATTTTTTCTACTGCCGGAGCTTGTACAGCCACTCAGCCCTATGTATTTAGTTTTTGCAATGGCTATTTCGTTGGGAACGGGGATTTTGGGCTCGCTTATGGGTGCGATGCATGTTATAAAACTTTCTCCCGCCGAAGCCATGCGCACCGAAAGCCCAAAACCAATAAAGTATGATATTTTGGGGAAAATAAAATTCCTTAAAATTATTTTGACATCGCGGGGGCAGATGTCATTGCGTGGGATTATTCGTAATCCTGTGCGTTCAGGCTTTGTAGTTTTGGGGGTTATGTTTTCGTTTTCGCTGTTGGTTGTATTTGGGAGTATGGAGCAACTGGTGGACGCTATGATTTATTCGCAGTTTGTAGACCAACGTTTATACAATGTCCGCGTAACATTGACACATCCCATCGAATATAACCGAGTCGTAGAATCTGCTCATGGCATTAGACATGTCACACTTGCGGAGGGGCTTTTAGACATGCCCGTAAGCCTAACAAGTAATCACATACAAACCGGAGCGGTAATCACAGGTGTACCGGAAAACGCACAGCTCTACAGCATTTTTGATACCACGCATAGAATAAGACATGTGCCGCCAACAGAAGGCCTTATAATTACAAACGGGCTTGCGGATACATTAAATGCTTCGTCAGGTACAATTTTGTATCTTGAATCACCCTTTTTAAACGGCGGAATATATGTCCCCATCGTAAGGGTAATCGACCACGCGCTGGGCAGTGGCGCATATATGGAGATTTCTGCATTGTCGGATTTATTCAATCATTCCACTGTAGCTACTTCGTTGATTTTCAACACAGATAATTTGCAATATGTAAGGGATTATTTTCGTGACAGCCGCTACACTGCGTCCATTGAGGATAAAGATACGACTCTACGAAAATACTTTGAAATGATGGACCCGTATACAAGCCTCTACATGGTACTTAACATCATGGGCGCGGCGGTCGCATTTGCAATCATCTACAATACAGCGACGATTTCGCTATCAGAGCGCAAACGAGAGTACGCTACCCTGCGTGTTGTGGGGCTTACAACGGACGAGGTCTGCGAGATTATGCGCTTTGAATATTGGGTACTGGGTGTTATAGGAATGATAATTGGCATACCCTTTGCATCGGGGCTTATGACGGCAGTAAACTCCATGATGGATACAGAGATGTTTAGCCTGCCGACCACACTTCCTATAGCGGGATATATCACAGGTGTTGTGGGATGTGCCGCGGCTATTGTACTTTCAAATTGGTCCGCCAAGCGCAAAATCGCAAAGTTTGACATGGTAGAAGTATTAAAAGAATTTTAAAATTTTTTGAGGAGGGATAATATGAAAAAACCAATCAAATACACAATCATTGCAATCATTGTGTTGGCAACAATCGCGGGTAGTGTTTTCTACATGCTCCAACCACAGGCGGTGCGCATGACAGAAATGCGTCGAAGGACGGCAGAACTTAGCTTTACCGAGCAGGGTGTTGTTGTTGCCGAAAATACCATGCTTGTTTTTTCGGCAGCACAGGGCGAGCTAATTGAGCTGTATGTAAATGAGGGTCAATCCGTAGTGGCCGGAGACCCACTCATTCGCGTAGATACCACCGCTTTGCAACTACAACTCACACAGGTGCAAAGCAGGATTATCGGACTCGAAGCACAACTTGCTAATGTTGATGTGGAGGATGCCAACGCTCGCCGCACTCTCGAAACAACACGTACAAGTCTACATGGAGAACTAAGGTCTATCAATGCACAGGCCGCCGAAGCCTATAGGGGATTTGCGAGCCATCAGGAGGCAGTAGACGAGCAACTTCGTGTACAGCAAATTTTGATAGACCGGCACTACGCAGACGTGGCATTGGCTAACGAAAATCTTACGCGCATTAGGATTTTATATAATGCGGGGGTGGTTGCGCGTGTAGAATACGAAGGTGCGCAAACAGCGGTACAGACAGCGGAGTCTCTATTGGAATCCGCACGCGGCCAAATGGCAATCATCGCCGCCGGTACGTCACAAAACAGCGCGGAACATTTTGAGGGCATACGTGCTTCCCTCGAAGCGCAAATCGAAGGCATAAATCGCCAACTCGCAAGTGACCTGACAACGGCGGTACGTGCAAACTTTGAATCGCTAATCGCCGTAGAACAAGCAAATGTCGCAAGACTGGAGCATGAGTTACAAAACGCAGTTGTTGTTGCGCCCACAGGCGGTATCGTATCGACCCTGCACGCACAGAATACAAACTTCATCGGTGCGGCGGCTCTGGTTGCAGAAATCACCGTTCCGGGCGGACGCATGATTGAGGTGTATGTATCGACGCAGGATGTCGCAAGTATCAACGAGGGTGACATGGTTGGACTAACTTTGCGACAACGTGCGGGAGATATTTTTTTCCCGGGTGATATAGTAGAAATCGGCGATACTGCCGTTACTCGCTTTACCGCATTGGGTGTGGAAGAACGCAAGGTCAATGTGCGAATTATGCCCGACGCACCTGACAATGTTAATTTTGGAATCGGCTATGGCATGGACGCAACGTTTTTTGTCTACCGCGAAGAAAACATGCTGACTGTACCACGGACGGCCTTGTTCCGCCAAGATGCTGTGGACATGGTGTGGGCTGTACAGGGAAGCGATGGGGTTGCAGAGGCTCGCGCCGTCACCATCGGCATGGAACTACGCACAGAAACAGTAATTTTAAGCGGGCTTTCCGAAGGCGAATTTGTAATAAACGACGCAAACAATCGCGACATAAGCCAAGGAACAAGAGTAAGGGCTGAGTAGAGGGGGTACTAAAATGAAAAAAATCATTTTGTTATGCTTAATAATTTCTTCGGCATTTGCCGCGGATGTTTTTGCACAAACTCTTTCATATGAAGATGCATTAGACATGGCGTTGAGCGAAGCGACAGTTTTGCATGACATTGACATCGCACTACGCAACATGAGCCTAGAACGGCGTGTGCTGTCCGATGAGCTTTTGCGAGTACAAAACGGTGGTCGCACATTGCAACAGCATCTGATGCAAGAGGCGGCATGGGAGCTTGACAACACGATTTTCGCGCTGTCAACCATGCAAAGCATTATTGGGCAACAAATAGGAGATGCATTGTCGGATTTGCAGACGGGGATTGTGGGTGAAGGCATCAATGAGCAGGTATTGGCATCACTCACTACCTTGTTTAGGGCTTCTGCTCCCGATTTCAGCGCGTCGCTCGGCGTAATGCACGAACAACGCAACGAGCTGTCACGCGAAATCCGACGCATGAACGAAAACAGTGACGAAATCCGACGCGGTACGGAGCGCAACCTAAATGACTTTGACCGTCAGGCCGAAATGCTAAGGTTACAACGAGAACAAGCGGAGCTTGCCGTAGAATATGTACTGCGTAGCATGATTGTAACGATTGCGGAGCTTGACCGCCAAACAGAACTATCTATAGCGGAGATTGCATTGGAAGAAATAAATCTTGAACGCATGATTGTAATGCATGAGGTCGGCATGTTGAGCGAATACGACTTGGGACAGGTCAGGCACGGACTTGTGCAAAGACGCGCACAGTTGGATGAGCTTAACCGCGGCAGGGCTACCCTTATGCAGAGCCTTAACCATATGCTTGGTTTGGAACTTACACAGGATACAGTCATTGAGTTTGAGACATTAACATCGCCAAAATGCCTGGAGGATTCTCTTGAAGGGATTGCAGATACCCACATGCTAAGGGCATCTCAACTTATGCTTGAGAGTGTAATGGATGCAAGATGGGTCATAACAGGCAATAACAGGGAACTCATTGTAAGTGCGAGTGACAGAAGACGCGCATTGGATGCAGACCGCAGGACTCGCAATCTATGGGATATTAGTGATGCTGACGAGGATGAGGAAGAGCAAATAGAGAATATCCGACGCAATATCACATTGCAAGAAAATGTCGAGCGTGCCATCACAAGCCACGAGCAAACCGAGCGTGCAATGGAGACTGCACTCCGCCGTGGGTTTAGCGATTTCGAAAGTCTTGTATCACGCTATGAATCCTTGCAAGAAGAACTAAGCCGTGCCGAAGAAAACGTAGCCATGGCCATTCAAAACCTTGAACTTGGCACGGGGACTCAATTTCAAATAGAAGCCGCCCGGCTTGCAGTGCTACAAGCCGAGCGTGGTATAGACTCCATCATCGGAGAAAAATGGATGCTAACGCTAAGACTGCAAAATCCGGATTTATTATAAAATCCGGATTTTGCAGTCACAACAAGCAGCGATAAATGCTGTAAAGATGGGGCTGGGATGCGTAATCCGAGATTTGAACTCGGGACGGAACTGTACGCCCACAAACCACGGATGTATTTCCGACGATAGCTCGATGGCCTCAAGATGTAGGTTTTCCGGGGAAGTAGCGGCTTCTATCAGGCCTGCAGCGGTGAGGTCGTTACGGTAGGCGTTGTTTACCTTGTACATATGACAAAAACGCTCGTAGACGAGGTCTTCTTTGTATGCGGCATGTGTTTTTGAATTTGGGTTTAGCTTACATGGATGCGCACCCTTTCGTTTGGGGAGCGCGGTGTTTTTTGTTGGTTTTATTATATGCTCTATTATTGGTGTTTTTGTGTCGGGGGTTGTTTCTGTTGTGTCAGCATCGGGCATATTCATTACATTGCGCGCGTATTCTATGATTGCATACTGCATCCCCAGACCGATACCAAGGAATGGAATTTTATTTTCGCGTGCATAGCGGATTGCGTTCAGGAGTCCTGCTGTATCGCGCTTTCCATAGCCGCCCGGGACGAGTATACCGTGAAGACCACTAAGTTTTGTTGCCGCCCCTTGTTCCATTTCCTTTGAGTGGATGAGTTTTAGGTTGACTTTTGTGTCGTTTGCTATGCCGGAATGCTCTACGGCCTCCATAACACTAAGATATGAGTCAGGGAACTCAGTATATTTGCCGACAAGTCCGATTGTAATTTCGTTTTTAAGATTTTTTGATTTTTCTACCAAAGCACGCCACTCGGACAGGTCGGGAGCAGGAGGGTTAAGCTTTAGTCGTTTACATACGATGTCGCCGAAATTTTCTTCTTCTAACAGAAGTGGTACTTCGTAGAGAGATTCTGCATTTAGTGCGGCGATTACACAGGACTTGTCCACATTGCAAAAGAGGGCAAGCTTTTCACGCAGGTCATCAGGAAGAGAACGCTCTGTGCGGCAGACGAGTGCATCGGGTTTTATCCCAAAAGAAAGCAGGTCTTTGACCGAATTTTGGGATGGTTTTGTTTTCATTTCGTCTGCAAAATTCAGATACGGAATAAGCGTCACATGGATGTACATGACATTGTCCGAACCTATGTCGCGGCTGGCTTGACGGATGGCCTCTATAAAAGGCAGGCTCTCGATGTCACCTACTGTACCGCCGATTTCTGATATGACAATATCCGAACCTGTGTTTTTGTACACACGTTCTTTGATGGCATCGGTGATATGCGGGATTACTTGTATGGTCGCACCTTTGTACTTTCCGTTGCGTTCGCCGTTTAAGACTTCTTGATATATTGTACCTGCGGAAACGCTGTTTGCCGTATTTTCTGCGGTAAAACGCTCGTAGTGGCCGAGGTCAAGGTCTACCTCTGCACCATCCTCCGTCACAAAAACTTCGCCGTGCTGGTATGGACTAAGCAGACCCGGGTCTTGGTTTAGATATGGGTCGAATTTTTGGATGGTGATTTTGTAGCCGCGTGCTTTTAACAATCGACCGAGTGATGCGGCAGTGATTCCCTTACCAAGACCGGAGCATACGCCGCCCGTCATGAAAATATATTTGGTCATTTTATTTCCCCGCTCTTAAATCGGATATGCTCCGTTTTTCTATTGACAGGCCATAAAACTCACGGATTCCGCCTTGTCCCATCGGGCATTGAGCCTCGATACCTACCTTCACAGTACCTTCCATCGGCAACATACATAATCTGACCATGTCGAATTTTTCCCCATCCATGGAATAGTGGACGGCAAAGTTGTTACCTACCCGCGCCACCTGCAACCATATGGAATCCAAAGCCAAATTACATCCATTTGCATCGTCGGACACCTTGTTTGTAACCACACTTACTACGGCAGTTGTATCAAAATCTGATTTTTCATAAGCCGCTTTTAGCCATAGATTTTCGTCTTGGATAACCATGATGCAAGCCGCGTCATAGACTGATTCAAAATTAGGCTTAACCTTAACACGGATAACAAAATCTCCCTCTATATCGCTATACAAGAAGGGTGCATTTTTTTGCGGAGCTTTAAATTTGCCGTTTTCCGGTACGGGGTTGTTAAAAAAATCACTCGACGGAGGGGCAAAAATGGTGATTTTGTCACCGTCTTTTTTTAGCTCACTTTCGCTTAACCATTTGTGCAATTCCATAATGTATTATCCTTTCATCTCTTCATACATTTCAATCGTACCAATGTCATAGCAATCGCCGTTCATTTTGTAAGCATATACGTCATTTGTTTTATAAAGCCACTGTGGAAACGCTCCGATTTGGTCGGGATTGTTGCCCACGTCGAGATATTGTTTAAACATAGGTACTGTCTCTTTTCTGAAGAAATATGTGGCATATATTGCCATATTTGACTTTGGCTCGGCGGGTTTTTCTTCGAGGTCAAGCACTTTTCCATCAGAAGCTAGTTTTGCCACCGCAAATGCCCGTAATTGCTCAACATCGTTTAGCTCTTTGCCCACGACGGTGTCACATCCTGTTTTTTTATAAAAATCGTATTGTTCTATAAGTGGATAGGTAAAATAGTTGTCTCCTGCGATGACAACTATTTCGTCATCTATAGATTTTTCTGTTATTGCAAAAAACACGTCTCCCACTGCGCCGCGGCGATTTTCGTTGGATGTTGTGCCGTCGTTTAGTACGCTAATCGGGGTGGATGTGGGTGCGGTTTTCGCCCAGTCACTAAAATGCGGAAAAAATTTGTCGTTGGAAACGACATAGATTTCTGTCACGGGTAGGGTTTTGAGTTGCTCTATGATGTAGTCCAACACGGGTTTTCCCTTTATAGGGAGCAGAGCCTTTGGGGTATTTTCCGTTAATGGGTACATACGAGTTGCATAGCCTGCTACGAGAAGTATAGCCTTCATTCAAATTCTCCTTTTATAAAATCATTCATTTTTTTGGGAATCGGCGCGACCCAGGACTTGTCCATTGAGGGTATTTCCAGCCGCTTGCAATGCAACAATTGAGTCTTGCAAAATGCAGTCCCTGTCCCGCCGTATTTTTTGTCACCTACAAGTGGGTGTCCAACGGAAGCGAGATGCGCTCTTATCTGATGTGACCGCCCTGTGATGGGCGAAACTTTTAATAAGCTATATCGGCTAGATACCGCAAGCACCGAAAACTCGGTGACTGCCGAGTTTTTGTCAAAAATGTCTGTTTCACGGATGATGGCCGTATTTGTTTTTTCGTCCTTCTCATACAGCCCTTCTAATCTGCGAAAAAACCCGATTTCTCCAACTTTGCCATGTACGATGGCTAGGTATTCTTTTTTTACCTCGCGATTTTTGAATGCCTCATTTACCTTTTGCAATGTCGATATGTTCTTTCCGCAGATTACGAGGCCGCTTGTGTTAACATCCAGACGGTTGCAAATCGCGGCGGTGCGGCTCTGCAAGTAATATTGGATTTGTGCAAGCAGATGCTCCTTACCTATATTCTTCATACCGCCCTGTGATGGAATCCCTGCGGGTTTGTTTACTACAAGCAGGTTTTTGTCCTCGTAGATGATGTCTGACGGTGGGTTTGCGGTTGGGATTTCGTACTCTTTTCGACAACTTGCAAGTGTTTCTTCCGATAGGCAGAATTTTAGCTCGTCGTTTATTTGCAAGATTTCGTTACCCTCGGCGCGTTTTCCGTTTAGTTTTATACGTTTTTTACGTAGCATTTTATAAATAAAAGAATGCGGTGCGTTGTTTAGCTCTGAAAATAAAAATTTATCCAGCCTACGCCCTGCGTTTTCGCTAGTTATTTTCATTGCCGTATTGCCATACAAGATATGCATTCATAAAGGGGTCAATTACGCCGTCCATCACTGCTTGTACATTGCCTGTTTCTTCGTTTGTGCGATGGTCTTTCACCATGGTGTATGGACAAAAAACATATGAACGGATTTGGCTGCCCCATGCATTGTCTTTTATTTCGCCACGGATGCCGCTGATTTTTTCCAGTTGTTCTTCTTTTTGCTTTAGATATAGTTTGGATTGCAACATTTTCATGGCTCGGTCGCGGTTTTGGATTTGGCTGCGTTCGTTTTGGCATTGTACGACTATGCCTGACGGCAGATGGGTAATACGGATGGCAGACTCGGTTTTATTTACATGCTGGCCTCCCGCACCACCGCTACGATATGTGTCTATCTTTAAATCCTCGGGGTTGATTTCAATCCCCATTGCCTCATCCAACTCCGGCATCACGTCGCAGGACGCAAACGAAGTATGTCTCCGCCCGCCACTGTCAAACGGCGAAATCCTCACAAGTCGATGTATTCCTTTTTCGCTACGCAAATAGCCAAAAGCGTTTTCACCACTCACCTGGAATGTAACGGACTTTACACCCGCCTCGTCGCCGTCGAGCAGGTCAAGTATTTCGAATTTGAAACCGCGCTTCTCCGCCCATTTGCCATACATCCGCAAAAGCATAGAAGCCCAGTCACAAGACTCTGTACCACCCGCACCGGGGTGTAATGTCACGATTGCATTATTAATATCATACTCGCCGCTCAACAAAGTATCTGTACGGAGCCGTTCGTATGCCTGTATAAATGAATCTGCATTTTCCTTAGCCTCAGGAAAAAGCTCAACGTCACCCTCTTCGAGTCCCATTTCTGTGAGTGTCATAGCATCGTCATAAAAACCCTGCACACGCTCAAAGGATGCCACCTTAGATTTTAGAATCTTTATTTTTTTCAAAACCATTTGAGAGTTTGATTGGTCGTTCCAAAAGCCCATTCTTAGTGTTTCGTTTTCCAGTTCCTCTATTTCTTCCTTCGCATTAGCGAGGTCAAAGAGAGTTCCCCATTTCGATTAGTTTTGCCTTATAAGGCGCGAGTGTGCGTTTCAAATCTTCGAGTTCAATCATTTGCCACCATCTCCATGCCACGTAAATTTTTCTTTCGGCTCGTTTGTCTTTAGATTGTCCATGCTTGGTACAGGTGGTGCAGATGTGCCTGTTTTTTTCATATCGAGCTGTACCTTTTTCGCCTCTGCCTTTTTTAGCATAAAGCCTACACGTTCGCTTACTTCTCCGTCTGCATTTGCGATATTTACTACTTCTAACAAACCCGCATTAATGTATTTTAAAATCGCTTCCATGGGAATTTCTGTACACTGATGTACCTCCAGCGCGCTAATGCCCGGGTGTTCGCGCACAAAGATACGCACAATTTGAAATTGCTCTTCTCTCTCCAGCCTGCAAGAATCACATATAGGCCCTACAAGCCCTTCTACCTCAAACATGTTGCCGCAACGGCGGCAGCGTATCATCTTATGATTTTTATTTTCTTGCTTTTTTTTGATGAGCGGCATACTGCTTTGCATAAGCGCACCCCCTAGGTTTTAATACAGCATTGTTTAAACTTCTTGCCACTGCCGCAGGGACAGGGGTCATTGCGACCTACCTTTGCCTCTGTGCGACGTGTTGGTTTTTTTACGGCAGCAGTTTCTGAGCTGTTTGTGGAGATTTGATTCATATCCACGACCTGCTGCATTTGTGGTTGCTGTTCATTTACAATAGCTACGTTAAACAACCCACGCACGGTGTCGAGCTGGATGTTATTGCTCATTTCTTCAAACATGTCAAAGCTTAGGAACTTGTACTCCACCAGCGGGTCGCGCTGTGCATATGAGCGTAGACTAATCCCCTGCCGCATCTGGTCCATCTCGTCTATATGGTCCATCCAACGACGGTCTATTGCCTTCATCATGATAACGCGTTCTATATCGCGCATACGCTCGGGAGTGATTTCTGCTTCCTTTTCCTCGTATTTTTTGTTTGCCTCGTTGATTAACCTCTCTTTCGCGCCGTCCTTTGTAATCGTCTCCATGTCATCAGAAGAAAGGATAAGTGCATCTCTACGATAAATCGGTGCGAGGAATTTATTAAGCTCCTCCACATTCCAATCCTCGGGAACATCACCTTCGGCAGTAAACTCATCTACAGCACGCGAAATCACGGCTTTTATCATATTAAAAATATTGTCGCGCAAATTCGCGCCTTCGATTACCTTGTTACGTTCACCATAGATGATTTCGCGTTGCTCGTTCATGACTTGGTCGTATTGCAAAAGATGTTTGCGGATACCAAAGTTATTACTCTCCACTTTTTTTTGTGCATTTTCTACAACTTTAGTGAGCATCCCAAATTCAAGAACATCCTCGTCCTCCATTTTGAGCGTACTCATGATGTTTTTCATGCGGTCGCCGCCAAAAAGCCTAAGCAAATCGTCCTCTGCAGACAAATAAAACCGTGAAAAACCGGGATCCCCCTGCCGTCCTGCACGTCCGCGCAACTGGTTGTCTATACGACGCGACTCATGACGCTCACTACCGATTACCTTTAGGCCTCCGACTTCTACTACACCCTCACCCAGTCGGATGTCGGTACCACGGCCAGCCATGTTTGTGGCGATGGTGACATGACCTTTTTCGCCTGCAAGTGCAATGATTTCTGCCTCACGCTCATGTTGTTTTGCGTTAAGCACCTCATGCGGGATGCCGCGCTTTTTTAAAAGTGTAGAAATAAGTTCTGATTTTTCTATACTTACCGTACCAACGAGGACAGGCTGTCCTGTCTCGTGGCTTTCTGCAACTTCCTCCACCAATGCGTTGTACTTTGCTTTTTCTGTGCGATAGATGAGGTCATCCTTGTCGTCACGTATCATCGGCATATTTGTAGGCACGGCAACGACATCCAAACCATATATATCTCGGAACTCGCCCTCCTCAGTAATGGCCGTACCTGTCGCACCTGCTTTTTTTGTATATTTATTGAAGAAATTTTGGAAAGTAATCGTCGCAAGTGTCCTGCTCTCACGTTGCACCTTTACACTTTCCTTAGCCTCTATGGCCTGGTGTAGCCCATCAGAATATCGCCGTCCGGGCATGAGCCGCCCCGTAAACTCGTCAACGATGATGATTTCGTCGTCCTTGCTCACATAGTTTATGTCGCGGTGCATATTGTAGTTTGCCTTTAACGCGTTGTTTATATAATGCTGTGTATCAACGTTTTCAGGGTCAGAAAGGTTTTCAATTTGGAAGTACTTTTCTGCCTTTACTATACCTTCTTGGGTAAGGGTGACGGTTTTTTTCTTCTCGTCTACGATGTAGTCGCCCTCTTCTTCTATTTGTTGCCTCATCATGGGATTATTTTTTATTTCCTCCTCATTTATAATACGCCCACGTTTCAAATTTTTTACAAAACGGTCGGCAACACTGTATAATTGCGTGGATTTATTGCCCGGACCGCTGATAATAAGCGGTGTCCGCGCCTCATCTATGAGAATGGAGTCCACCTCGTCAATAATCGCGTAATGCAACCCACGCTGTACCTTATCCTGTTCAAAAACAACCATATTGTCACGCAAATAGTCAAATCCAAGCTCGTTGTTTGTGGCATATGTGATGTCACATGAATATGCGGCGCGGCGGTCGGGTGGCGTAAGGTCGTGGACTATACAACCCACACTAAGCCCAAGATACTCATACATAACACCCATCATCTCTGCGTGATACGTAGCCAGATATTCGTTAACTGTAACAAGATGCGCACCCTTGCCTTCGAGTGCATTCAAATATAAGGGAAGAGCAACGGTCTGTGTTTTACCTTCACCCGT
>WRGY01000107.1 GCA_009786925.1 Defluviitaleaceae bacterium
TGATTATATGCAAGCATACAACGAATCCGCCGAACCTTTCAGGTGGAAGAAACGCGAGGTTAGAGGTTATCAAATCGCAGATAATTTATCGAATTTGCGCGGTTAGACACTAGCTTCTAACGACTTAGTCCTATTATGACAGATGCACCTATGTAGATGTCACCCTTTGTGCGCTCTGCAATGTCTTTGTAGCGATGTTGGTAGTCCATAATAATCCTCCTTTAGAATAAAAAAATGCACCGTCAATTTGAAATTGTATCTGTACAATAAATTTATGTGTAAATGTTAAAAAATATGCTCATGATATTTATTTCACATCATTTGACAGAATTTATCGCCCAATGTTTCAATAAAAACTCTACAGCTTTGTCTAAAACAGGCTCTCTGGATCTCGCACCACTGCGAAAATAACATCCCGTACTTGCATATGTCGTTGTTTGTGGCCATATATGCGGGTTTGAGCGGTTTTGACCAAAACATCTACGCTGTATTTTGGTTACATTAAAAAAACACTTGACAGAATAAAAACACCACGTTAATATATATACACGATGTATGTATGTTGAATGAGAAAGGTGAGTCCCCCATGCCGCGCAATAAATATCCCGAAGAGACCGTAAAAAAAATTCTCGACACATCCCTGCGTCTTTTTCTTGAAAAAGGATATGATCAGACCACAGTACTTGACATCGTGGATAACCTTGGGGGGTTAACGCGGGGTGCGTTTTATCATCATTTTAAGACTAAGGAGGATGTATTTTTGGCTATTTTTAGCCGGGATGGTACGGAGCGCGATACATTCAATAAGGTGATGCAAGCGTCCTTTAAGAATGGGCAAGAGAGGCTAAAATATATGTTAAAGCTTGCATTGCAATCTAATATAAGCACCGAGCAAAGTACCGCAGTCACGGGGTTGGCATTGTCTATGTTATCAAATCCGCGCTTTTTGGCGGAACATATCAAAGCAAACCAAGAGGACGCGGCACAAATAGCAATCATATTAGAGGAGGGTATGGCAGATGGCTCTATAAAGCAAGGCAATCCAAGGGTAATCGCGGATTTGTTTTTGATGTTGGTAAATATATGGATGAATCCAAGCATTTTCCCATGTAGCAAGGAAGATTCTCGCGACAAGATGGAAATTATTATGCAGATTTTTGAGGCTCTTGGTTATGATTTTATTGACGAAGAGTTGAGCAGTCTATATCGCGAGGTATTTGAAGTATTTGATATATAAATTTTTTTTGTCATGATACATACAGGGTGTCTGTATGAAAAATAGGAGCGAGGGAGAAAAATGGAAAATATAGTGCATGTAACAAATCTAAAGAAATCCTTCAAGTCTCACGAAGTTTTGAGGGATGTAAGCTTTACGGTAAAAAGGGGCAGTATTTTTGCTTTGCTTGGCTCAAATGGGGCAGGCAAAACCACCACGATAAAAATATTATCGACGTTAGCAAAACCCGACGGTGGAAAGGCCAGTATTTGTGGTCACGATGTAGTGCGCAGCGGTGAAAATGTGCGTGAGTGCATAAGCTTGACGGGTCAGTTTTCGGCGGTGGATGAGGTGCTGACCGGCCGCGAAAATCTAAAGCTCATCGCACAACTGCGACGCTTTCCCGATGCAAATAAGAGGGTGGGGGAGTGGCTTTCTTTGGCCAATCTCGAAAGTGCGGCAAATCGCCAAGTGTCAACCTATTCCGGGGGGATGCGTCGCCGACTTGACATTGCAATGAGCTTGATGGGCAACCCGCAAGTGCTTTTTCTTGACGAGCCGACCACGGGTCTTGACCCGCAAAATCGGCTTGCCATGTGGGACACCATAAAAGACCTTGTTTCGCAAGGCACAACGGTGTTTTTGACGACACAGTATCTCGAAGAAGCCGAGTATTTGGCAGATAATATAGCCATCCTTCATGAAGGAAAAATAATAGCAGAGGGTACGCCCCGGGATTTGAAAAATAAGATGCCAAAGCGTGGTGCGACACTCGACTTCAAAAATGCGGCAACTGCTGAGGCCGCAATGAAAATCCTGAAAGAAAACGGCATAGATGCCGACAATATAACCCAAAACTTACCATCGCTGGAGGATGTTTTCTTAACACTTATAGGCGAAAAAAATGAAGGAGGTATAACTCAATGAGAATTTATTATGACTCGTGGCTTATGTTTAAACGTTCTCTGCTGATTTCTGCCAGAAATCCGGAAACAATTGTAATGGCAATCGTTACGCCATTTTTGCTAATGGTATTGTTTGGTACTATATTTGGAAACATCGCGGATGTCGGTGACTATAATTATATTGATTTTATAGTGCCGGGGATTATCCTACAGGCAGTTGCACAGGCTTCGCAGTTTACAGCGATTAATGTCACAAACGACATGACAAAAGGCATGGTTGACCGTTTTCGCTCCATGCCCCTATCTATGGCTTCTGTGCTGATTGGCCATGCCGCCGCGTCTATAGTACGCAACATATTTACTACTGTAATAATCATCGCCACTGCTTTTTTGGTGGGTTTTAGGCCAAATGCTAATGCTCTTGAATGGTTGGTTGTTGCGGGTATCTTTGTCCTCGCCATCATTGCAATATCATGGTTTGCCGTACTATGCGGCATGATTGCAAAAGCACCGGAAACATCTGCCGGCCTTATGTTGCCCCTCTTTATTTTGCCATTTATAAGCTCGGGCTTTGCGCCGACAGAGGCACTGCCGTCATGGCTAAGATGGTTTGCAGAAAACCAACCGATGTCACCGGTAATAGACAGCACGCGCTCTTTGATGATGGATATGCCGCTCGGTAACAGTCTGACGCTCTCTATCATATGGTGCGTTGGCATAACAGTGATTGTGTTTGCTCTGTCGTTGTATAAAATTAAACGCTTCGCCTAATCCTCGCCCAGCTTTAATGCTTGGTCGATGCGGATTCTTGAAATAAATGAAATCAGTACAGCCACACAGATGATTACCATTACACCCATGACTGCGTACAGGGTGGTGTAGTCCCTTGTTTCCATCACGACGAGCAGCGAGATGATTTGGTCAGAATATGCCAACTGGATAAGCGGCACATATAGGCGGGCGGTGAGTTCGCCTACTGCCGCACCTATAAAAAGTGCGGTCAGGGTAATCAGAAGTTGCTCGTTGATGAGCATTGCGATTATGCTTTTGATGCGCATACCCATTGCGCGGAAGATGCCGAATTGTAGTACCCGCTCGCGGATGGAAAGTAGCCAATAGATAAGAAATCCGCTAAAGCATATGAGTAGTGTGGCAATAAAGTTTACGGTCAGTACGCCGTTTGTGCCTTGGATAAGAGGGTCGAGGCGGGTGGCGGCAACGGCGTGGTTTGTGTCGGAGATGGCAACGTAGGGGGAACGCAGTCCGCGGATTTGTGCGCGGTGCATGGCCTCGCGGGTGACGGCGCGCAGTCCGTTTTCTTGCATAAAGTCGTAGAAGAATTGGCTCGTCGGCGTGTTTAGGCGTAGCCATATATCATATGGCCATATTCCCCATATATGGTGAAAATAGCCCAGATTGCCCACTACGAGGTGGTTGTCGCGGAAAATCACATTGCCGTCGTCGAGTGTGATTTGTGAAAAAGGCTCGAAGCTCGGAAAGCGTTCCAAAAAGCCGACGATGACCATGGGCGGGGTTTCGTTTTCAAAATAAATAAAAGGGGATATGGGGTCGTCTGTGGGGATGGCCCACAGATGTTCTAATATGATGGCATTGCCTACGGCAAAGCCCATATCACGGAAGCTCTCAGAAACAAGTATGCCGTTTGGTACCTGTGACAGCACATTTAGATAATAATTTATATGGATAGGAAGAAAGTCGTCGCGGAACCATACGGCATTGCCAAAACTTTGGGTTTCGATTGCCATGAGCTGTATGCCCGGTGGTAGGATTTCGCCGCCATGCTCGGCTCGGGTCGCGGTTACTTCTTCTGACATCACGCGAGTTATGACTTCGATTTCTTCGAAGTCGTCGAAGCGGGCAATACTCGGCTCGGTAAATTGCAACTCCGACATAGGGCCGAATACAAGCTGGTGGCGATTGCTTGGCCATAGCTCGCGGAATACAAAATCGGTGCCGCCGAGGTAGCGAGCCTCATGCTCTGCATTGAGGTTAATCGTGCGCGCCGTCTGTGCAGAAAAAATCCCGATTGCCATAGTAAACACAAGAAAAATCATGATAAATTGCTCTTCTCCGGAACTGCGGGCCACACGTACAAGTGCAGTGTAAAGCGAAATCGGCATAAACCGCCGCCCGAGGAAAAATACAAATTTAATGAGCCATGGGAAAACCCGCAAACAAAACAGCCCAAGCCCCATCATAAACAGCGTCGAAGAAATAAACAGCGTGGGGTCAATAAAATCGCGGGGAATATTGCCCAGCATTTCTTGTTGGTTATTAAAATTCCAGATGCCGTAGACGGAAAACACAAGACATGCTATGTCCAAAAAATACCGTTGCCACAGAGCCTTTTTGAATTTGCCGTCCTTGCCGCGCTTGTACTCGACTATGCCGACCTTGGAGAATCGTATAACGGGTAGTACCATTGCGCAAAAAGAAAACAATGCCGCCGCTCCGCCAAATGTCAGCACCTCCGATGATAGCTCCACATTAACATTTGCCCGCCCCATCAGCTCCAAAAAGCCCGTACTCGCACCCAGCACATGGCAAATGCCTATCCCCAACATAATCCCAAGCGGCAACGCAAACAGCCCAACAAACAGACCCTGCCCTACATATAGCCCAAAAATTTGCATACGGCTTGCGCCGCGGCTCTTTAGCACAGAAATTTCGTTTTGTTCGAGCTGTAGGATTTTTCGGCTCACTACATAGATGTAAAAGGCGAGCAAAAAATAAATCGGCACTTGCAGTATGATTAATGTGATATTAAATTCTGCGGCGCGTTCGACATGTTCTTCCAAGACTTCGTAGAAATTTTGATAAAAATTCCATATCGCAGACTCGGCAAAACGCTCCTCGATGGTGGCGAGTGCATCCATGTAGTTTCGGATATTGCCGCCTGTCATGTACATATAATCATGGACACTATGCCACGATACAGAGGGATTGTGGTCGTGGAGTTGTCGGCTGTCGTGTACAAGGACATCGCGGGTAAAATCGGGGTTTGATTTTGCCCAAAAATGGCCGCTATGTTCATGGATTTCGAAAACGCCCACCACCTGCATATATGGCATACCAACGAGTCTCACAGGCTCGTCAAGCAGTAGGTCTTGTTGATACATTGCCGCTTGCATGGCGATTACTTCTATTATGTCCGCTTGATTCTCCGAAGGCATCCTGCCATGGGTGAGGGTTATATGTTCTTCCATGTCTTGTACGTAGAGCATATTTATTCTGTTGCGCTGTGCATGGTATAGCTGTATGTTTTGCAGTTGATATGTTTTTACCGATTGTGTCGGAAGCCCAATCTCTGACAGCATAGTGCGGAATGCCGCGCCATCGTCATATACGTCACCTCTACCAAAATGAAAATCCAATCGCGTAAAAGCAGGATAAATCCCATCGGTTGCCTGTATATTTCGCATAGCCTGATGCGCCATGCGCGTAATCGTCGCATTGGAATACATAGGTGTGGATGATGTAATGCCTATGAGCAAGATATTACCCGCGAGCAGGCATAGCAAAAGCCATTTGTTTTTCCACATTTTTCTGAGCAAAAAGATTATCATTGCACACCCACAACTTTCTGTCCCGATTCTACCCCCGAAAGGATGTGCTGATGGTTGTTGTGCCGATAGGGGCCGAGAGTGACAAAACGCTGTCTGTACGCGCCGTCTTCGTATATATTTACATAATTTAAGACAACTTCAAGCTCCAGCCGCATAACGGTTGTGCTGTGTATTGCAGTATGTGGCAACCATATGGCATCGCTGTACATATTAATGGCAGGAAACGCCCGCCTTTCGTATTGTCGCCTAAGTCGCGCCCAGTCGCCGTCCATACGTTGCAGTGCATTCTCTATGCCTTCGTTTGAGAGTGGGCGCAGGATATAATTTGTCACCCACCAACCCCTAAACCCCGCCGCAAATGGGTCGTTAGACACACGCACATAGATTTCTTCTCCCGCAAGATTAACCGGGAACACGTCGCCGTAGCGGAAAACATGCGTCTCTTGGAATTGTACATTGAAAAATACGGTGTCAACATCGGCTACGGCTACGATGGTACGGCCTTCGTTCACATCCATGCCTTCTCGCATAGGCGCGGTAAATGTAACAAGCCCATCAAAAGGCGCGACGATGTATTCCACCGCAAAATGCCGCTCTGCGTCGGCTACTCTCTTGCGTGCGTTTTCTATGGCGCGTGTGGTCTGTGTCACAAACTGCTCATATTGCAACTCACGTATTGCGAGGTCAATAATCGCACGCTCACGCTCGGCGGCGGTAGCTGTTTCGACTTCCATTTCCAAATCCATAATTTCAATCTGTCGCCTGACACGCTCTATAGGGAAATCATCTTCCATACGGCGCAGGTCGTTTACCATTCGCCTATGCTGTGCAAGCGACACCTCCGAGGCCTCATAGAGGCCCGATGCCAAAAGAGTCCCCTCGCTCACCATATCGCCTTCCAATACATAAAACTGTCTAAACACACGATATTCTTCTTCGAATGTCAGGGCATAATGCCTGAAAAACTCAACGTCAAAAGTCATATTGCGCGTCTCTGTCCGTGCCTCATAATAAACAGGTATGAGCCGCGGCGTAGTCGCCACCACCTCTGCCCGCCCAAAATCCATAATCAATCCCACTCTGACGGCTTCGTCCATAGAGCCAATCTCGACAGGCTCGTAGTCATCCGCTCCACAAGCCAGCAAAAAGAGGACAATAAACGGAATGAGTTTACCTAACATAGACGATGTCCCCCTCTTCTAATCCTTCAAGGATTTCGATGTAGGTGTCGGTGATTATGCCGATTCTCACAAATATGCGTTCGCGCTCGCCGTCGGGCGTTATGCGGTACACGGTGGTGGAGTCGCGGGTGACGGTGACTGCATTGGAGGGGACACGCAGGGTATCTTCTCGCAAAAGAGTGTAATACACAAGTGATGCATACGCACCCTTTGGCGGCATTGTGCCGCATGGGGGTGGGATAATCCCATACTGCCAGCGCATATGAGAACCCGTGATTTGTACCTGTGCGATTTCTTCCAATGACATTTCGATTGGTTCGAGTTCGTAGACTATACCGTTAATATGGGCGCGGACACGGGCGGAGTTTTGTAAGAGAATGCTCAAATTTGGGTTTAAATCCTCTACAAAGATTTCGTCAGTATAGTTGATATAAACAGCGGGTGTGCCGTGGAATCTTAAAGCAGTAATCACACCGTCCATGGGTGAAAAAAGCCGAGTATCGTCAATCCGCTCATGGACTTCTGCAATCTGTCTGCGGGTATCGGCTATGTCCAGCTCCCTTGTTTGCATCGCATGTGTGTGGAAAAGCTCGGCGCGTTCGATTTCGTGCAGGATGTTTTCTGCGGCAAGAATCGCGCCTGCGTCGAATACGGCAGTTGCGCGGCGTATTGCTTCATTATAATCCAAATGGCGCAGAGTCATTTGCAATGCAAAGATTTCTGCCTCGATTTCACTGTTTCTGATGAGGTCAGTGAGGCGTAACTCTGCATTTTCAAGTTGCTCTTCCAAGGCTTCTGTGCAGAGTCTCGCGAGCAGTTGCCCCTCATACACAGCATCGCCGGGGTCTACGTATACGGCGGCTATTCGGCCGCTTGTTTCAAAGGTAAGCGGAACAGACTCTACTCGCACCATGCCGTGGCGTACCTCCAACTGCTGTACCGACCCTCGTGCAACAAAAACATGGTCGGGCGCGGCGGCGGCAAAACCTATGTTTTCAAAAAGCTCGGGGCCGTCCGATTGCGGAAAACTCTCCGAGGCACAGCCCGCGAGTATGAAGATAAGTAATACGGCAAGTATTTTCATAGAATAATTAGCTCCCCAAGCGTAAGGCCGCTGATGATTTGTGTAAACTGCGGAGACCATAAGCCGATTTCTACCTCTCGGATACGGCGTATGCCTTCTTCTACTGTGTATACATAATGCCGCTCTCCGTCTCTGCGTACAGCGCGGGACGGCACTGCGATGACATCCGTGACCTCTTCAAACACATGCACTATCCGCCCGAGTGTCCCCGAGTCAAACATTAAATCCTCGCCACCGACTATACTAAACCACGCCGTAGTAGGGTGGGGTTCCAAGCCATACGGAATCACCGCTTCTACCTCCACGACAAGTGCCAGAGGCACAATCGTCATCGTAAACCTGTCACCGGGTGTGATATACGCCGCAAAGGCATGTCGCTGTGCGCGGAAAAACGCTTGTTCCATATCCTCGATGATGGCAACAACCGTGCCAAACATCTGACCATCAAATACACTTGCGGCATTGCTCACAACGCCGTCGATGGGCGAAAAGATATGCATTTCGTCCTCATCCAGCATAATCGCCTCGTATTCCAGTCGCAGAAAATACATGGCGTTTTCCAGCCGCTCACGTTCGTCCAAATAAAAGGAATCATCAAGCGGCACACCCGACAGCTCCGCAGAGCGCAGACTAAACTCGTGACGCTCTCCCAGTTGTCGGATTTGCAAGGCGAGTCTATCCAGCGACCTGCGAAGGCCGGCTATTTCTTCTTGTTGCTCGGGGTCTTTTAGTGAGGCGATGAGCTGTCCCTGCGTCACAAAATCGCCGTTTGACACAAAAATCCCTTCGACTTCAAATCCCTCACGGGCAAAGCTTAACAGATGACGCTCTTCCGAGTTGAATACGGGCAACAAAACCGCATCGGCGACAACATTGCCGCGTTGTACGGGTATTGTGTTCCAAAAAACATCGGCGGGCGGCGCAAACATAGGGAGCGGCACTTCTTCTTCCAAAGGCAGTGCGGCACATCCCGCTAAAAAAATAAGCAAAAACAGCTTTTTCATCGACTAATCCTCATTTGGCGTACCCAGCTACGTGGCAACCAGATTTCCAAATCCTCGCCGAGTGCCGCAGTGACAGTAATCCGACCACTCGCGGGTAGGATTATGTCGCCTTCTTCGGGAGCGTCGTTACGTACATCCACGGTATGACGCGGTACATATACATCACGAGCCACATGCTCCACGCGCGGATTTGTATAAATAGGGTCGAGAGAAATTCCCAGCTCGTCAAAGAGTAATGACCAGCCCGGCGGGAAAAGGTCGGCGGGATGGATGACCTCTCCCGGTACGACAACTTGCTCGACCTGTCGCACCCATTCACCCGCACCCGCTATATGGAAGCCGGCCTGTGTTATGCGGCTGTTATTAGCCAATGCAAAAGACGTGGCCGCTCGGTTTTGGAATACCACAGAACGTCCGGGTGCTATACTAATCCGATAAAGCGGCTCTTCTGTTACTCGGCGTAAGCGCAGTTCCCGACCATACCACTCCGTCGGGAATGCAACAGAAAGGGTAACATCCTCCTGTGGCATGACCGTAATCCGACGATTGACAGGCAGAAGATACCAACCAAATCCGCCAAAACCATAATCCAAAACGTCATTGCCCTGCGACATCACAAAATCATAGGCAAAATCACCATATTCGTCTGTCTCATTTTGCACAAGGAGTAATCTATTGCGTGTCCTGCCGATGTTATCAATCTGCAAGACCTCTCCGTGGGAAAGTATGTGGCGATGCAATGCGGGGCTGTTATGCCGATGCAGATTGATTTCGGCAATGCGTGGAAAAATCAAATCCGCATTGCCCGAAAACACCGCGCTCTGCCCGATTTCCAGCAAAAACTCGCCCTCATGCGGTATACGCCCAAAGGATAAAATAGTACCATCTTCATCTCTCAAAACATAATCCACAGCTGTTTTTTCTAAAGAATACACCGAAAACGGAATATCCATGTCATAGTTATTTTCAATCAAAACAGCGGGCGAGAGGCTGTGCCGTACAAGCGCGTGATGATAGTCCGACCGCGCAGAAACCGCCGCCACATATGGCACAGATGCCAAAATCGGCGACTGTGCAGTAATAACAACCATACTCTCGGCAGGAATCGTAACGGAGGCTTGCAATCCGATAAAATCCGTCACGATGTTGAGAAACAACTCGTCGTCATACAGCGTGACATATTCAAAGCTAAACTCGCTGTCATAATAGCAACGCAAAAATACCATATGCTCCCTTAGTGGGTCGCTGTTGATGACCTCAATCGACTGTCCTGATTGTAATAATGTATTAGCGGGCAAAGACTCACCGCCCTCGACAACAAGCTCGTCAAGCCAAACATAAGGGAAATATAACTCGCCATCAGCTAATGCCGTAATCCTGATTGTCTGGCGTGCGGCAAGGCGTATTTCTGTGTCTGACTCACCATAGAGCAGGACATGGCCATCACGCCCGCGTAACACATATTCATAAGCAAAGAAATCATAGTCAGAAAACATACGCAAAGTATATGTGGTATCCCCCATGTTTGTGAAATTATACACATTGCCCGAAATCAGCTCCAGCCGTTGCAGTGCCTGGCTCGGAGCGGTTTTGACCAAAACATCTATTTGCCATAAACTGTAAGGCAGATAGACTTCCAGTATCTCCGCGCTGATGGTAATCATGCCACCCGCAGGTATGCTCAAAACAGGCACCCGCGTTGCACGCTCAAAGTGGGTGACAACCCCACTGCGATTTTCTGCCGAAAAATCAAAATAGTCGGCGGCATCGGTACGGATTTGGATACGCTCTGTACCCGTGTTTTCCAATGTGATGGTATCTTCTTCTAATAAAATGCGATGAAGAGCCGTTCCTTCTCGTGATGTCACCCTCACCCGCGAAGAGTCAAATGCAACAGATATGGGCGACAGCGGTGTAATCTCCGCCGTCCCAACCCCGCTAACACTAAAACGCCCCGCCGAAAATCCAAACCGTGTAATATCACCGTCTCCATCGCGCATTACAAACTGATACCGACCCGTCCCCGTGACATCAATATGAGAAACGACCCTAGCATCCAGTCCCGAAAACTCGTATACATGGCTCGGTTGCAAAGTCATGGTTTGGCGAGCATGGGCATATGTCGGAAAACATACCAAAAATAAGCATATTACAAGAAAATATTTTATCATTTTGACTCCTCCGTTTTCTTTGGCGCACTAAGCACAACATTACCTTCCTTGTCCATATGTATATGAAGGCGGTTGTTGTCCAGATTCATTTGGTCAAGGAAGGCGCGTGGGATTTGTACACGACCGGCACGGTCGAGTACGGCATACTCGATTTGTTCGGCAAAGCCCTGTAGATTGGAGAGCCGCTCGGCATAGTTTGTTATAAACTCCGATGAAGTTTTTCCGTCGCGGATGGCTACCACGCGCTGTACTTTTTTCGCCATTTCGCGGTCATGGGTCACTATTACTATGGTGGTACCGAGTTCTGCATTGATTTTGCGGAACATATTTAGAATGAGGTCGGTGGTTGCTGTATCCACACTACCCGTAGGCTCATCAGCGAGTAGGACGGCAGGATGGTTTGCGAGAGAAAGGGCGATTGCTACACGCTGTTGTTCGCCACCCGAAAGCTGTGACAGGCGGTGGTTTATACGATGTGACATGCCTGTGAGTTCCAGCAACTGCAAAGCACGTTCTCTCTTGTTCTTTATGTGATTTTTGCGATTAAACTGCATGGGCATAAGTACGTTTTCGAGGGCGGTGAGGTAGGGTATAAGGTTGCGGGCGTTGTTTTGCCATACAAAACCTACTGTGGAGGTTTTATAGTCAACGAGTTCGCTCTCCCGCATTTTAAACAGGTCTTTGCCGTCCACGGTGAGTTGCCCCGCGGAGGGTTTGTCGAGGCCGCCGAGCATGTTGAGCAGAGTAGATTTCCCACTGCCGCTGTTGCCTATTATTGCCATTATTTCGCCGCGCTCTATTGTGAGGTCAAGCCCTTGCAGTGCCAGGACTTCCACGTCTTTTGTTTTGTATATTTTTACCAACGATTCTGCGATTATTACATGATTAGTTTCGGATTTCATTGATTATCTCTCCATCCGCCAGCTCGTAGACCGTGTCCGCTACTTCCATCAGGTCGGGGTCATGGGTTGTCATTACTATGGTCGTGCCTTCGCTTATGATTAAGTCTTTGAAGAGGTTGACCACTTGCAATCCCGTGTTTGTGTCCAGCTCCGCCGTGGGTTCGTCGGCAAAAAGAATTTTTGGACGATGAGCTATGGCACGGGCTATGGCTACGCGCTGTTGTTCTCCGCCGGAAAGCTCGGGCGGAACATGTTTCATACGGCTTGCGAGTCCTACTTTTTCGAGACATTCCTGTGCGCGCAGGCGGCGTTCTTTTGCACCGACACCGTTTAGCCGCAGGATAAATTCTACATTTTCGAATGCCGTCATCATACTGATTAGTGCAACGGACTGGAAAATAAACCCCATGCGGACACGCCGCAGACGGTCACGGTTTTTTATGGAAAGTTTGTTGATGGCTGTATTGTCAAAAATAATTTCGCCCTCCGTGGGATAATCCAACGCGCCGAGCATATTCATAAGAGTAGTTTTTCCGCTGCCACTGCGCCCCTTTAAGATTGTGAGTTTGTTTTCCGCAATGGTAAAGGAAAGTCCTTTTAACGCCCAAAATTGTTCGCCACCGACAGGAAATGCACGTTTAATATCTTTTGCTTGCATTATAGTGGCGTTCATATATAATTCTCCTAACGAGTTTATCTTACATTCTGATGACATTTTACATCAAAGAAAATATTTCTGCAAATTTTAACATTGACATAGCGATGTCTTTTCTGTTATTTTATCTGAGAATAAAGAAAAGAGGGGGGCGGGGTTACTTATGTTGAGTCAGTCTATACATCAACAAAATGCAGTGCTCGGTGTAGCATTGCAGGGTCAAAGCGCGAGGATTAATGCTATACAGAACAATATCGCAAATGCGGAGACACCGAGGTTTGCCGCACGTACGGTAGAGTTTGAGTCCGCACTCAGCGATGCTATCGAAAACTGGCGCGCAACAGGCAATTTAGACCTTTCAAATACGCGGGCATCTACCCGCTTCCAGGAACCGGGTACGCGCTACCGCATAGACGGTAGTAACGTGGACATGGAGCGTGAGATGGTCGCGCTTTATATTCATTCCGTGAGATATGACGTGATGGTCAACAGCGTTATGCATAATTCTCGTATGCTCAATACCGTGTTGCAGGGGAGGTAATTAGATGGGCTTCTTTAATACAATGAACATTTCGGCGACAGGCCTCACTGCCCAGCGTTTGCGTATGGATACGATTGCAGAAAACATAGCAAACGTAAACACTACACGCACAGCAGATGGCGGCCCATATCGCCGCAAGACCGTGCTTTTCGAAGAAATGCGCGACAATGACCCTTTCTCCATAGTTTTTGAAAATATCTTTGGCAACGGTCGCAATATACCCGCGCCGCAGGGCATGGGTGTCCGTGTTTCCAATATCGTAGAGGACGACTCTCCGGGACTGCTCAAATTCGAACCGACACATCCCGATGCGGACGAGTACGGCTATGTACGTCTGCCAAATGTTAACATAGTAGAAGAAATGGTTAATATGATAGCCGCGAGCCGTTCGTATGAAGCAAACATCACTGCGATGGGCGTGGCTCGCACGCTCACACAGCGCACCTTAGAAATAGGACAGGGGAGGTAATAGATAATGTCAGCGATTACAGCTATACTTGATACAACGCCTCATATGGCAGAAATCCGTCCGTTTGCACCAAATCTACAGCTCATCGACATTAGAGGGCCGGAGTCACCGAGTCCGTTTTCCGCATTTTTTAACGCTGCAATAAACATGGTAAACGACACAAACGCTATTGTGGCAGAACATGAGCAAATGCAACTCGACTTTGCCACGGGCAAACTCGACGACATCTTGGCTGTACAGATGGCTCAGGACAGAGCCGGCAACGCCATCCAGTTTACATCGCAAATCACCAACCGTATCATCGAGTCTTACCGCGAAATCATGAGAATGCAAATATAATTAGCGAGCATTTTTAACAGACTTTTAACAGAGGTGGAGAAATGCCTGACGCAATTAATAAATATTATACGCCGATAAAAGCCCGTTGGGATTTATTGACACCGCCACAGCGATATAAGCTCTTTGGAGTGCTTGCTGTGGTTTTGGTCGCCCTTGCACTTACGGCCTTTATCGCATTCCGCACTCCGTGGGAGACTATTGTGCGCCGAGAAGGCGCGGATGTTATCCGTCCTATGGCAATAGCACTGGGCAATGCAGATATTCCGTATCGCACACGCGATTATGGCTCGTCATTACAGGTAGACAGACGGCGTGTAGACGAGGCATTAGGTGTCATACAATTGCAAGGCGCAGTACCAAACCAAGAGCATTTTACATGGGCAAATGCTCTGGACACCAGTCTTGGTACTACAGATGACGAACGCCGCCGCCGAGATATTTTAGGCATGGAGGGACAGATAGAACGTCAGCTGATTATGATGAATGGTGTCATGCTCGCAGATGTTTCGCTTGCCATGCCCAGTACACGTCCGTTTGAGCGTAACCCTGTATTACCGTCTGCCGCAGTTATACTTACCGTTAGCGAAGATTTTTCACCTCAACAGGGTAGGCATATGGCTCTTTTGGTAGCACGCAATGTGAGCCGCCTCACCATAGAAAAAGTAATCATCGTAGACCAGTTTATGCGCTCCGTTTGGAATGGTGAAACAGAGGCTAACGACCTGGCCGACCAAACAAATCAAGAAAGAACACAGCATATAAATCACGTAACCACTAACCTGCACCGCGTACTTTCACCATTGTTTGAACAAGTATCCGTGGTGTTTAATCCCAGATTTGACGATAGACTTCTTTCAGAAGAAGTAAGGAATATGTACCGCATACCCGAGGGTATGGACGATGGGGGTCTCATTACTCGTGACACAGGCCAACGTGCGCAGATGGAAGGCGGCATGGGTGGGATAGAGCCCGGCTTGGCCAACAACATGGCGGCTTTTCCTACTTATGTAGCACCCGGCGGAGGCATTATGTCCGCCTCCCAAAACGAGTGGATAAGAGATTATGCTCTTGATAACATACAAATCGTTACGCGCTATGGCGCAGGTTGGGTGGTGCCGGGTGATTCCTTCGGCTCTGTCAGCCTGATCAGAGACCGTCGTCTGGACCAAGCAGACTGGATAGCCGAGGACCCGGAAAACCGCGATGCCGACGCATGGCGACGCTTTAAAAACGAAAACGCTGCACCTGTACTTATGAATGGTGCTTTTGAAGATTTTTATGAATTTCATGAATTAATTGCGACTGCAATGGGTATACCATCTGCAAACGTAAGTCTTGTTATACACGAGCGCATTATTCCCGTTGACACAGAAATCCGTGTCTGGGACATACCCACAATTTTGATGGTGCTGGTGCTTCTGTTGCTATTGGCTATGTTGCTTTATGGCTTGCTCCGCAGACAAAAATCAGCAGAGGACGAAGAAGAAAGCCTTGAGCCACAACTTGCAGTGGAAGACCTTCTTGTTTCTACCCAGTTGGAAGAAGCAAAAGAAGAAGAAGCCGCACAGCTCGAAGAAATTGACTATTTCAAAGAAAACGAACTCAAAAAGCATATTGACAAATTTGTAAACGAAAAACCGGAAGCCGTGGCGTCATTGTTGCGCAACTGGATAAATGTCGAGGAGTGGTAGACAATGCCCGTTACCGCGGCGTCAACTATTAACGACCTAACAGGGCGCGAAAAAGCGGCAATACTGCTTATCACGTTGGGCCCCGAAAAGTCGGCACAAATCTTCAAGCACTTAAAAGAAGCAGAGATAGAATCGCTAACTCTGGAAATCGCAAACACACAAACCGTTCTCCCTGAAATCAAGGATGCCGTGTTGGAAGAGTTTTATTCCATATGCGTGGCACAGCAGTATATTACGGAGGGTGGTATTTCCTATGCGAAAAACATCCTGGAGAAGGCTTTGGGCGAAAACAAGGCATTCGAAATTCTATCGAAGCTCACCGTCTCTCTACAGGTGCGTCCATTCGACTTTATCCGAAAGACGGATGCGGCGCAGATTACAAACTTTTTACAAAACGAGCATCCGCAGACCATTGCCCTTATTTTGTCATATCTGCGGCCTAAACAAGCCGCCGACGTTATTGGTAGTTTGCCTCCCGACAAACAGGCCGAGGTTGCACGTCGCATAGCCCTCATGGAAGGTACATCTCCTGAGGTAATAAAAGAAGTAGAAAAAGTATTCGAAAAGAAACTAAGCGCGCTTATGACAGAGGACTATACCCAAGCAGGTGGCGTAGATGCCATCGTAGAAATCCTAAACGCAGTAGACCGCACAACAGAGAAGCATATCATCGAGACGCTGGAAGTCGAAGACATCGAACTCGCCGAAGAAATCCGCCGCCGCATGTTCGTATTCGAGGACATTCTTATGCTATCAAACCGCGACATACAGCAGGTGCTAAAAGAAGTAGACCAGAAGGAACTTGGTATAGCTCTAAAGGGCTGTTCAGAAGAGCTAAAAGCGCATATTTTCTCAAACCTCTCAAAACGCCTTGCGTCTATGATACAAGAAGACATGGATTATATGGGTCCCATACGCCGTTCCGACATGGAAGAGTCACAACAAAAAATAGTAAACATTGTGCGTAGATTACAAGAATCCGGCGAAATCATAGTAGCCCGCGGCGGAGGAGATGACGTTGTCCTCTAGTCGAATTTTGAAAGCACAGACGGTATATATTGATACCGAAAACAAATTTGTAATTGAAACCGATGCCGGCGAGGCAGAGACTCATAGCGACGAGCCTTTCGACCCGGAAAAAAAAGAACGCGACGCGCATAAATCTGCAAAGGGAATAATAAAAGATGCGGAGCAACAAGCCGAAGAAATCATAAACGCCGCTCGTCACGAAGCCATGGAAGTACAGGCAGAAATCCGTAAAAATGCAGATAGCGAAGCGGCACAAGTAATATCAGAAGCTCGCGAACAAGGCTATAGCGAAGGCATGGCAACTGCTGTCCAAGAAGGCGATGCAATCAGAGCAGAGGCGCAACAAGTACTCGACGACGCAATAGCGGAACGTAAGGCCATGCAGGAGAGTCTGGAACCCGAAATTGTGGAAATGGTAATTTCTATCACAGAAAAACTTCTCGGCAATATAAAAGAAATAAACCCGGCCGCCATAGTAAATCTTATAAAACAGGGATTTGCGGAGTCGGTGATTTCCGGGGAAATAAAAATCAACGTGTCTGCCGATGACTATGAATATGTAGTGAAAAACAAGGAAGAACTGCTCTCGCACACAGATGGCTCTGTGAACTTGCTGATTGTAAAGGATTTGAGCCTTTCGCCCATGGACTGCATTATAGAGACTCCGTTCGGCGATATAGATTGCAGTCTCGGCCAGCAGTATGAGTCGCTTCGTGCAAACCTGATGCTGATACTTAATAACACAGCTTAAAATTACCGAAGGCCAAGCAAACGGGGGCTTGCAGAGTGGGTATTTTAGATAAATACAAGGCAGTACTTAATAAAAATTATATACGCAAGCTCGGCAAAGTCTCACAAGTAGTTGGGCTTACCATAGAGTCTGTGGGGCCTGATGTAAACATCGGCCAAACATGCCTCATACGCGCCGGAAAGTACGGAGATGCGGTGCTTTCGGAGGTAGTTGGCTTTAAAAATAATAATATTTTACTTATGCCGCTCGGCAATATGCAAGGTGTAGGACCGGGCAATTTGGTAGAAGCGCAAGAAAGACCCATCACTGTAGATGTTTCAGATTCATTGCTTGGTCGTGTACTCGACGGCTTGGGTCGCCCGATGGATAATCTGCCTCCCATAGACGATGGAGAGGCATATAGCGTAACAAATCCCGCACCCGACCCACTAAGCCGAAACAGAATTGAAGAGCCGCTTATGCTTGGTGTAAAGGCAATCGACGGACTGTTAACAATCGGAAAAGGTCAGCGTGTAGGCATTTTTGCAGGTAGTGGTGTAGGAAAAAGCACCCTCATGGGTATGATTGCACGCAACACAAAAGCAGATATTAACGTAATAGCCCTTGTTGGAGAACGTGGCCGCGAAGTCCGAGAGTTTATGGAAAAAGACCTCGGAGAAGAAGGCCTAAAGCGTTCTGTTTTGGTAATTGCAACATCAGACACCCCCGCTCTCGTGCGACTAAAAGCCGCAGAGGTGGCAACCAGTGTGGCAGAGTATTTTCGCGAGCAGGGCAAGGATGTAATGTTGCTCATGGACTCTCTTACGCGATACGCTATGGCTCAGCGTGAGGTGGGGTTAGCAATCGGCGAGCCGCCTGTTTCACGCGGGTATACGCCATCAGTTTTTTCGATGATTCCGCGCTTGCTCGAAAGAGCGGGCAACTCTGATAAAGGCTCGATTACAGGCTTGTATACCGTCCTCGTGGATGGTGACGACCTCACAGAACCCGTAACCGATACCGCTCGAAGCGTACTCGATGGACATATAGTGCTATCGCGTAAAATTGCAAACAGAAACCATTATCCGTCCATAGATGTACTTGCCAGCGTATCAAGATGTATGAGTGATATAGTGGATAGTGAGCATAAAAAGGCCGCAAACGAATTTAAAAAATCAATGGCGGTATATGCAAACTCAGAGGACTTAATCAACATAGGTGCATATGTAAAAGGCTCCAGCGAAGAAATAGACGACGCGATTTCTAAGCATAGTGCGGTAAATGAATTTTTGACACAAGAAACGGACGAAAAAATCTCAATTGACGATTCTATTAATATGCTGAAAGTGATAGTTGGCGGCGATGGCGAGGTTTAATTTTAGGTTACAGCAATATTTGGGAGTAAAAGAGCAAATAGAGGACCAAAAGGAACTCGAATATGCAAAGTCATTGCGTGTACTGGAAGAAGAAAAGCAAAAATTAGCCGAATTTATACGTCGCAGAGAAGAAACGGTAGAAAGTTTGCGTATTGCGGTATCAAAATCTATTTCTCCATTCGAAATACGCCGATATAATAATAATATAGAACGATTAAAACACCAGATTGCAGTACAAGAAGAACGTGTAAAAGCCGCAGAAGAATTTGTAGAGCAAAAACGGCTTGAGCTGGTGCAAGCAATGAAAGAGCGCAAAGCACTGGAAATCGTAAAAGAAAATCAGCACGAAGAGTTTTTAAAAGAAGAGCAACTCGCAGAGCAAAAACAAGTAGACGAGCTGGTGAGTTTTAAGTATGCCGACAAAATAAACTAGCAAGTAAGGAGTAAACAAATGCCACCGGACTCATTAGAAAACAACGCCGCCGATTCATCAAAAGAAAAAAAGGGCAAAGGCGGAAAGATAATTTTAATAATAGCATTGCTGTTGATTATCGGAGGTATTGCAGTAATTGCACTTGATATTGGAGGCATACGTAGCGAGACTATTATGCCTTATTTGAGTAACGCACCTCTTATCGGTTCATTTTTTGGGGAAGAAGAGGAAGAAGACCCGATATACGAAATGACAGAGGATGAAATGCGCCTCGAAATAAGACACCTACGTTACCAAAACGAAAGCCTAAGAAACCAGCGCGACGAGTTTGACAGACAGCTCCAGGGCGCGAACGCACGTATCCGCGATTACTATCAGCTTTTTGTAAACCGCTGGAATGAGTACCGCATAGCCAGTGCGCGTTTTACACAGATGCTTGCGCATAATGACCCTATTAACTTTGTGGAATTCTTCTACTATATAGTGGAGCATGACTTGGTACCCGCAGATATTCTTGCGATGATATATGGCGAAGCGATGGCGATTAATATTTTTAACGAGGAGTTCCGAGGATTGCTTGCCACGCTCAACAATATGGAAGAAGATAGAGCGGCAGAGGACTTGGAGCGTATGCTCATGATTAACGCGCCGCTTGCCGTCAGGCTCGTGAGAGAGATGGGCGCGTCACGCAGAGCGGCTATATTCAATGCGATGGAGGCTACCGTTTCGACTACATTTTTCAACTTGATTTCCGTTGACCCACCTGTGTTTGCCCCGCTTGTGCCTCCACCGTTTTTACCGGAAATATTTGAGCCGACACCTCCGCCTTTTGTACCTACAGATGAGCTGGATAATGAAGATGAAGAAAACGGAGAAGAAGATACAGAAGAAGATGAAGAAAACGGAGAAGAAGATACAGAAGAATACGACGAGACAGAAGATGCAGAGGATGAAGAAGGGGAAGCGATTCCCGACCCGATAGAAGAAGACACAGACGCAGGTGAGGCAGAGCCAATCGTTGATGCTGACGAAGGTTTCTCCGTAGAAGAGGAGTAGATATAACCGCCTAAGGCGTTATATATGGCACAAAAATCTTATAGAAAGGAGATTTGCCTATGAAAATAATCGACATGGTAAATGGAAAATTTTCTGCTGTATCACAGCCACCACAAAAGGCAAGCGGAGCAGCATTTGACGCATTTTTTGCAGAAGCCGGGCGCAATTTGGAGTCTCTTGTCGAAAGCTCGGAGCAGAGCCGTACACGAGATGATGCACCGCGCAATCGCAGGAGCGAAAACCCGCGCCGCGAAGAGCCACCTACCCGTCGCCGTGAGACACAGCCGTCTGACGAGGACGTGACTGCCACGGCCGCCACAGCCGTTGTACAGGAGCAGCAATCTGTCAGTGATGAGCCTACAGATTCATATGAAAACGTTGAATACAAGGCACAGATAACAGAAAAAGTGGCAGAAGTTATGCAGGTTCCTGTAGAAGTGGTAGTGGAATGGCTCGAAGAGTCAGAGCTTCAAGCATATGACCTGAATGAGCCTAAGGCTGTAGCAAAAATGTTGCAATACGCGTTTGATGCAGAAAAACCTGCCGACTTGCTGACGGATGAAAAATTCCCAGAGAGCTACAAAGCCGTAAACGAAGCAGTAGCAGAAATAGTGGCAGAAGCAAAACCAAAGGCAGTGGTTCAGTCGGAAGTAAAGCTAACCGAAGAAACGATTAACAAGCTAACGGAAGCACTGGAGGACGCAGAAGTCGTAACAGAGGATGGCGAAGTTGTAGTGACTGCTCAGTCAAGGCGAGAGTCAGCCGACAGTACGGAACAACAGTCCACCACAGCCCACAGTGATGAAACAGACACGGTGGAAGTCTTGACAGAAGCAAATGACGTAATCGTCAAGGACGAAGCTGTCGCAAACGATTCTCAAGTCCAAGGGCCGACAATGAACATCGAGGCCGTGACAGCACGCACAGAAGCACATGTCGTTCGCTCCGCGCCACAGGCTGCTAACACCAATGTTATCGAGCAGGTCATAAATCAGGTTAAGGTACAAACCTCTGGCGGCCAGTTTACAGAGATGCGCATTACACTAAAGCCGGAATCGCTCGGTGACATCATTCTGCGAGTGGTGACACAAAATGGAATCGTTATGGCACAATTCGAAGCAGAAAACCAGCGTGTGAAAGAAGCACTCGAAGCAAGCATGAACCAACTCCGCGACGCATTAGAAGAAGCAGGAATCAAATTTTCGGAGCTATCGGTATCTGTAGGGCAGGATGAAAACGAACGCATGAATCAATTCAACAAAGCCCGCCAAGAAAGTCGCCATCGTGCAGACTCTATAGATGACGCTACCGAAGAGCAACCGGAAATTTCTCATCACAACGGCGTGATAGATGTCACGGCGTAGACACTGACTAGAAAGGAGCAAATTTAATGTCAAATTTTTTGGGAATTAACACCATCCCCGAAAACCAAGCAAACTGGGCAACCACCACACGTGAGCCAAGCCAGGACCTTGACCGCCAAGCCTTCCTTAACTTGCTAATCACGCAGTTGCGTCACCAAGACCCTCTAAATCCCATGGATGACCGCGATTTCATAGCGCAGATGGCACAGTTTTCTGCGTTGGAACAAATGGTTAACCTGAACGCCACATTCGAGCGGACGCAGGCTTTTGGTATGATTGGCAAAATCGTAGATGCTACATTCACATGCCCGACATCAGGTGAGCGAGTGGAAATCGAAGGCGGACTCGTTACTTCTGTTATCCGTAACGGACAGAGCGTTCTGCTTGCGGTACAGAACGGCAACCGTATCGTCGACGTACCATTCGACGCTGTTACCGAGGTATCCGAGGACTTCTTCCTGTCACATCAATTGCACGAGATTTTCAGCCAAATACAAGGTCAACGCGCCGCAGAGCTTATCGGCAAATATGTACAAGGCTTTGCAATGGTTGGCGAGGACATGGAGTTTGTAGAAGGCAAGGTAGACTTTGTGAACATGCAGGGCGATGTGGCCATCTTGGTCGTAGGAAACCAGCAGTTGGTATTCCCTCGGGATGTGTTCTCGGCCGCTTCAGAAAGACGCATTCTCGACTCTCCGCATTTTACGCATGGTGACAAGGTAATAGGTGTGGACGTAGTGCGACGCAACGACAGCCACTTCTTATATCTCATGTTTGATAACGACAGCCGTATTAATATCCAAAACATCAGCCATGTGTCAGACGCACTCACCTATGTAAACAGATATATCACAACAGGCGACATAGAAAACGGCAGAGTTATTTCCATCACAATGCGTTTTGGCGCACCTTTCCTAAATGTACGTGTAGAAGATGGTGATGGCGGATACGAAATGCGCCAAATAGACTTCTTAGGTTATATTGCAGAGCGTACAGGGCAAGAGGCACCCAACAATCCGGCGGCGGACGGTGATGACGATGATTAACAACATGCATCTTGCAAAAGTAGCAGGTTTGCAAAAAATTGATACACATCGCAAACCGGAAACTGTAGCAACACAACCACCTTCCGTAAACTTCCACGATATATTATTTTCGAAGCACGCTGCGTTACGATTAGATGATAGAAACATAAACCTGTCTGGCGAGCAGATGGAGCGGATTACGGATGGTATTGGCAAAGCAGAGCAAAGAGGTATACGCGACTCACTTGTGCTGGTGGATGATGTAGCTCTAGTGGTTAATGTGAAAAGTCGCACAGTAATCACCGCAGTAAACCAAGTAACAAACGAAGGTATTTTCAATAATATTGACGGTGCTGTGATAGTATAAAATTGGACCCGATTTTGGGGGATTTTAGAATTTCTGATTGACAGAAGAAATTCCATCACAGCTGACATCCTTTAAGGAGGCTAAACATTATGATGCGTTCAATGTTCTCCGGTGTTTCTTCATTAAGAGTACACCAAACAAGAATGGACGTAATAGCGAATAACATCGCTAACGTGAACACAGACGGTTTTAAAGCGTCTCGTGCAACTTTTGCAGACTCTTTTTACCAAAACTTGCAAGGTGCATCCGGTCCCGACCCCGCTTTTGGGCGGAGCGGTCGCAACCCACAACAGGTGGGTCTCGGGCTTAACCTCGCTTCGATAGATAACCTAATGAACCAGGGTATTGCTCGCCGTACAGATAACGCACTCGACGTGGCCATCGAAGGCGGCGGATTTTTCATCGTGCGTGACCGCGGCGGTGCAAACATGTTTACTCGTGCAGGTCGCATAGAGCGTGACGCACACTGGAACTTGCATATCGGCGGCAATATGCTCATGGGATGGAGTACCATCCCCGACGCAAATACTCCGGGCGGCCATGCCGTAGACCGTGGGCTACTCGTGCCACTCGCCATCACAGGCGACAAACGCAATATGCCTTCCGAGCCGACCACACAGGTTAATATCGAAGGTAACTTACGTACAACACAGCTTTCTACTCGAGTAGAAAACGGTGTAGAAATCCAGTATAGAATGTTCCCAAAAACAATCTATGACAGCCTTGGTAATCCATATGTAGTAAATATGCGCATGGTTTACCATCCCAACTTCTCCGAAGCTTCGGATTCTCCACATTCATATTGGACTATGGAGTTCCCGACGGTGTTCATTGAATTTGACGCATCCGATAACCCTGTGCGTGATGCAGACGGAAACGTAGTTGTCCACACAACTCCCGGTACAAATAGAGTGCCTGTCGTGCAAGCTTTCCTCGAAGGCGACCGCAGAAATCCTTCATTTATATCCATATGTATGCTTGGCGGTGACAGTGCGATGGCAGGTGGTGGGCGTGCCGGTTTTGCGGAAGGGGCGCAAACTGCCATGACGGTGGCATTCGACTCCAACGGTAACTTTGTGGGCATGGGCTTGACGCAAGAAGTGGTAGTAGCGGCAGGACCTCCCCCTGTGACTAGGGCTGTACCCAGAGAGTTCAGGACACAGAACATGGCGGCAGAGGTTGGACAAATCAACCCGGAGACCGCGTTTGGACCGACCGTACCCACATGGGTACGCGGTAATATTTTCCAGGCAAACATCGTGCCTATAGCCGGTGTTGCTCCGGCGGCCACACTTGGTGATACAGGCGGAGGTATTTCTCAATACAACCCGGCTACAGCAACTCCTCCTCCGGTGGATACAGTCATGACCCGCATAGGACAACTTACACTTAACTTTACAGGTCTCGGCCAACGCGGTACAGAAAACACCACAATCCGCGCTCTTACCCAAGACGGCGGCGGCCCCGGCACGTTGGAAGACATCATGATAGGTGCTGACGGAACGATTAGAGGGCGTTTCTCTAACGGACGTGACCGTGTACTTGGGCAGATTCCGCTTGCTTTCTTTACAAATCCTGCCGGTCTCGAACGTGCGGGCAACAGTCTATGGCGCGAAACAGCTAACTCTGGTCCGTTTGATGGCGTAGGGCTGATTGGCTCAATGATAGGCGGTGCGCTGGAAGGTTCTAACGTAGACCTCGCAAATGAGTTTACCGATATGATAACGACACAGCGCGGCTTCCAGGCGGCTTCTCGTACTATCACCGTATCCGACGAAATGCTGCAAGAGCTTGTAAATCTTAGACGCTAATTTTAATGTAGGCAACCCCCGAAAGCTAGTGCTTTCGGGGGTTGTATGTTTTCAGGGCATACATATATGGACATTGAGTTTCGAAAAGCAACTGTTGATGATATTAACTTGTCGATTCTATTAAGGATTGATTTTTTATCGGATGGACGTGATTTGTCAAAGGAAAATGCATTTATGAAAAGCTAGAACTTAGGGAATCAGATGTGCTCACAGCAATAGGATTAAAGCTAAAGTGACTTTATTTTCCAAAAAAAGTCACAGTGCTACATAATTTTCTGTATTTTTGTATAAAAAAATTTTAAAATTGTTGTATATAATGATTTCTTATGATATGCTTGTCGAGAATTTATTCTAGGGGGGGCTACTTAGGTATGATTACTGTCACAAAGATTAACGATAGGGACATAATTGTCAATTGCGACCTCATAGAATTAATAGAGTCTACGCCGGACACTACCATTACTACCACTACGGGCAAAAAAATCATTTTGCGCGATAGTGTCGACGATGTATTGGAAAAAGTGGTCGCGTATAAAGCAAGAATTAACAAAGTAAAGCTAAACAATGAGGGGTTGTAAAAATTGGAAATTGGTTCAATTGCCGGTATAGCATTAGGTTTTACCTTCATATTTTTATCCGTTTTGATTACGGCGGGTACTCCTGCCGGTATTACAGCATTCATTGATGCCGGTGCTTTGATGGTCGTCTTGGG
>WRGY01000108.1 GCA_009786925.1 Defluviitaleaceae bacterium
TTTATTTTTGGTTATTTCAACTTTACACTGCCTTATAATCCGCTTTCTGTATGGCTTTGCTGGCAGTTGTATTTTCAGTTTTGGGGAAACTCAAAAACAGGCGCGTTCCAAATTACTTTCGCCACCCAAGCCGTGTTAAACAATACCAACGGCGCAAACTACATGCTCAATCATGTAAACGGAACGCTGACAGTAACAGCGGCGGGTAACTCCCCAGCCATAACAGGCGGGCAAACGTCCATGACATTAACGGTTGGTTACGCCACAACCCATACAGAGGCGTTTACCATAACAGGAACCCCCGCACCAACGGTTACGCTCAACAACAACCACGGCGGCAGAATCACATGGAACGCCGTACAAAACAGGCTTGATATTGCCGCCGGACTTTCAGCGGGAAATTACACCGTCACACTAACAGCCACAAACGGCATAATGCCAACAGCTACCCATACATTTACATTGACTGTTGTTCCGCAACAGGGCGGTAATGGTAGTAACCAAAACGGTGGTAGCGGTAATCAAGATACCAACGATACCGTTTCCACAACCGACCCCACCGACTCGGGTGAAACCCCCACAACCCCCGACACATCCACCAACGCAGAAATCTACATCAGAGAAGAAGAACTTATCTATCTGTCGGAGCAAAACGAGGGCGTTGTAATCGAAGAAGATGGCATCACGTTATATATCCCTAACGAAGTTATACGAAATCTTTTTGATGCAGATAATCCCGAAAGCATCTCAGCGGAAGTAACGGTAAATCATGCAACCCATGTAGAGGGTTATGAAGATTTAACCGCAGGGTATTTACTGACGGTGGAAGTAAACATCACCGTCGGTGAAGATGAAATCGAAGAAACCGCTGTTCCCTTTACCGTGTCTGTATCTTTGGAGGATTTTGACTTTGAAGATGTGAACATTCACAGGATTGTTGCCATAGCGGAGGACGGTACAATCTTAGGCGGCAGACTTGACCCGGTGACAGGACTGTTCACCTTTGAAACCCAATACACAGGCACATTTACCATCGCCTATGTGGAGAGTTTGATTAGAATATCGCTTAACATAAATTCCCCGATAATTTATGACTTAGCGGCAAATTCGCAAACTCAACACATGGATGTATTGCCGATAATCCAAGACGGACGGACATTGCTCCCAATACGTTTTATAACTTATGCCCTTGGTGCGGAAGTGGATTGGTCACGCGCAACAGATTACAGCCCATCGCTTGTTCATATCACACTAAACGGGCAAACGCTGTCATTTCCCGCCAGCGGCATAATTACACCCGAACTGGCGGCACTCGGCATGGATGTACCCCTAATAATTTACCAAAACCGCACGATGGTACCCTTGCGCTTTATCAGCGAATTTTTCGGAGCAATCGTAAACTGGGACAACCAAACACAGGATATTGAAATTATTCGGGATGCCCGCACCACTCTAATTTCCTTTATCCATGCGGGCTTGAGCGGTGTTGACCAAAACATCTACGAGACATATTAATCCGCTATAATTGCCAGCATGAGGATAATGTTGCCCATGCCCCAGATGGTTGTTTCTTGTATCATAAAGTCATAAGAATTATCATAAAAGACAGCCGCAGAAGTATTAAATTTTTCTAATGGGTCGCCTTCGGTCATCTTGAAAAACTTGTTTAAGCTGTCATGGGTAGATTTTTTGCCCGGTCCTGCGGATAGCGCGCCTGTCGGCAGTTTGCCCAACACATTTCGGATATAGCTATAGATATTGCGTACCCCATGTGGCAGGTCGTCAGAAGCAATCATTGCCATCCCCCAGTTGTTGCGCCCGAAGGTGTAATCCAATGTCCCATAAAACTCTTGCGATTTGTCTCCTGTGAGTCGTTGTGTAAGCAAATATAAACTTGCCATGCCGAGCCACAGAGGCAATGTCCCCCAGTGATAATTGTCGCCGGGCAAATCCCATGCATTTTTTCCGTTATAGCGTTTTACTTCTTCCAGCAGGCGTGCTTTCGCGCCTTCGTCCCCTGCTTGAGCAAGACGATAGTTTGCAAGGCCGTTTAATGTGCGCCAACTGATACAGTCGCCCGCAGGTGGTGCATAGATTTTTGCGTGTTCGAGATAGCGTGGGTCGTCTGTCAGATGAAACAGCTCCGCGGCCGCGAGTGCCATGTTGTCCGTATCTGTAGGGTCACGATAAAAATCGTTTGTGGCATCTCGTTCGAATGCCGTCAAAACCGCATCATCCATACGTGCACGGTCATAGATTGCTATTGCCTTTTTTTTGTAGTCGGCGTTTTTTAATAAACGCGCACCCAAGGCTAAGGCCGCCGCTGTCATTCCCATCTGCGTGCGTGACAATGCACATAGGGCAGGGCGTTTACCATCGAGCTTGTCGTCCGTGGGCAACCGCCAACCCTCATGATGGTCTTTGCCATCACCTACCTGAATCACAAAAGTATTTTCGTCAGGGAATGTTTTTGCAAGATAATCCAATCCGTATACGGCCTCATTGCGTAGAGTTTCGTCAGGCTTTAGCTCAAACGCCGTCAACAAATACCAAACCAAATTTGCTTCTGTCAGTGTAAATTTTATATAGTCGCCCGCATCATAGTGACCGCCGACCATATCCACCGTCCTGCGCGGATATGCCTCTTTCCATGCGCCATCAGAAGGGTCGCCGTCTATTTCCAATACAATCGCAGACCTGTCTCCCAAATGTGACGCGCCTGTATGCACCGTTTTGTATCCACTCCGCATTGTTTGCAAATGCCCGAGAGCTTGTGACATAAACAGCGAGTAGGGGTCTTTTGCTATGATTACTTTTTGCGTCTCTGCACCCAAAAGCTCTAGAGAATAAACCCCGATTTCTTCTGCATCAGAAAAATCAATCCTGTAATGCTTGTGTGCCACATGCAAATCATCGCCTTCGGTGGCGGCGGGAAGCCTGCCCGAAAGGATGACCTGATTATCCTTTTTCAAATGCCACTGCTCACCTGCGATGTCTTTTTCTGACAGCACAACAGCCGCCTTTTCTCGCTTTGGTGTATACCCCGCTTGGTTTAGTCTTATCCATGTGTTATACATACAAAAGCTCCTTTCAAACTACATGATACCACATCCTGCCAAACAAAATCTCCCCTTTCTGTTTTTTTGTAGAACAAAAAGCCCGATAAGACAACAGGAGCGGACATAATCCGCTGTAGTTGACTTATCGGGCTTTTGTGCGAGTTTGTACGAGAAAGGATTTGAACCCTCGACCTTCTGATCCGTAGTCAGACGCTCTATCCAGCTGAGCTACTCATACATGTTTCGCACGAAAAGAAGTATATCATACTTGTACTTATCAATGCAAGTATTTTACCCCAAATAAAAATTATTTTTCATCATATGTATATTTTTATATGATATGGTCAATATTTTTATTGTGGCCTTAAACTACGGTTTGAGGACAACTAAATATCCCCCCTCAAAGCCCGACCTCATCCCCCCCCTGAGGTCGGGTCTTCCTTTATCCGAAAACAAAAATTAAATATAATGAAGCAACTGCCGCTATGAGTGCGCCGTCTATTACACGGTCTTTTAGGCAGCTTTCCGGCTGCGGCTCGGAGGATGTTTCGGGCATGGGATGCTTTGCCCTGTAGTCCTCCAGTCGTTTTTTGTTATGCTTTGCAAAAAAGTTAAATAAAATCCCTGCGGCTATGGTAGAAAATATTGCAATAACGCCTAAAAGTACAAAGGCCATTACTATTTCTGCATCAGAAGGCTGTGCGTGCATATCAAAATCGGGATGTTCTTCCAAGAGTTCGGGCAGTCTTACCATCACCCACAAAAATGTAATCTGTGACGCATTCATCACAAAATGCGCGATTACTGCGGCACGGATGCTCATTGTAACGTGTACCATATATGCAAAAATAATGCCCATTACAAATGCGTAAAAAAACTGCTGTGGATTAAAATGAATCACACCAAAGAAAAAGCCTGTGCTAATCGCCATGCTCCAAAAAGATTTGTTTTCATATTTTTTTTGCATATAGCCTCTAAACACTACCTCTTCGCATATGGCGGGTGTGACAGCGATAGCGATGATAAGCAACAACAACGGGTATCCGACCATACCCATCACCATTTCGCTTACTTCGTTTGGGAAGAAGATAGTGGTCAGTCCCGATACTACCATCATTGCAGGTTGCAAAAGCAAACTGAGGCCAATGATACAGGTGATGTTGATTGAACCCAGTCTCATATGGGGCAAAAACACATTTAGCTTTTCTTTATGAATCCCCAACCAAATCGTGAGAGGCAGCAAAAAAGCAAGCATCTGAGAAATAATGATAAACCAAGGCGACATGATGACTTCTCTGTCGAGTGTACCCATCTCCAACATCAGGCCAAAAATAAGCGTAAGCAAAATAGAAAACATCATAAGAAAAAGCATAAAAAGTATTGCACGCCTATGCATCATACAAAATTACCTCCAGAGCCTTAGCAATGGCATAAAAGCGTTGGCTGTTTGCCACAACACCCAAATAAATATCATCAGCCCCGATACCATGTCTTGCAAAAAAGGGCGAGCCTTGTAGTGATACTGCCAAAAAATGCGTATTCGCATACATATCTTCTATCAAAATAATCCTATCATGGATGGCGTACAAAACCTGCCGGTTTTCTACATATGGCAATACATCACTAAGCGGGCGGACAAACCCTTGTTCTGCAAAAGCGTCTATGCCTTCTCGCGGTGCGATGAATGCATCTATATTCCCCATTTGCAACAATGCCATAAACCTTGTTTGCAGTGCCATATCCATCTCTGAATTGCTCGTAGAGCTGTAGTCTGTGATGAACGCACGCTCACGTTCGGGATTGTATACTATGATGGATAACTCATCCGAAGCGGACTCTAAGCTGTGTGCAAATGCTTCGATTCCTACCCACGCTATATAAATATATTCATCGGGGCTTGGGTTAAGGCGATTGTAAACAAAACTCCCCAACAAAAATGCAACCAAAATAAATCCACCGATATGCAGTTTGTAGTATTCCCAGATATACCACCTTTTTTCTGCAAATGTCATCTCTCGCAGTTTTTCGCGCTCTTTTTTAATATAATTTTTTATCATACCCTGCCTACTCCTCCAAGCAACGCAATCGCACGCGGAAGCGCGTCTTTGGAGTTGCCCCATGGCTCATCTGCATTGCGGAAATCAAATTTTTGTGTAAACCAATCGAGGTCATGTTCCATTCCTTGTAAAAATGATTGCATTTTTGGCAGAATTTCATCAAGAAATTTTTCGCGTTTGCCACGCCCGAGTTTTTCTGCCGCGTCCAAAATTTGTATAAAATGCGGGATGCAATATCCCTCCTGCGAAGAAATAAGCCGACCATCGTCACCGCCCTTATTCCAAATATAGAAAAAAGTGTCTATATATCGCTCGAAGGTTGTGTCTACTTTTTTGCATACATAGCATGTGTCCTGTGTTTTTTGCAAATGATTTTTCAGCTTGCTTGTTGTATTGCTTTGGTCTTTTCCAAAAAATGAAACGGGAATCCTGCCGTTTATGATACCCAAAATATCCTTGTTCAGCTGTGCGATGTGGGTATGCAACATCAGCCCAAGCCCCAGCCGGTTTTGCTCCGCATACATCGAGTCAAGGTGATGTTTGCAAAACCCTATTTTGTTTGTCTCCATGCGCACGTCATCCTCCATATAGGCAGGACCCATGATAAATTGTATTGCGTCAGCCTCCAATTTTTCTGCCATAACACAAAAAGCGCACCCGCGTGGTTCGCGAAGTGCGTCTAATACAGGGATTGTGTGTATGTGGTCGGGCATTTTTTCATCCTCATCTCACATCATTTTTTTCGATTATATCATAAAATTCTGCCCCTTGCTTCCGACGCATATTCTTCATATAATGGGGCGTATCAAAAATTTAACTGGGAGAGTGTAAATTTTGTGGCCATGGGGAATAATTTTTATCGTTTCGATTCTCATACTTGTGGTGGGAGTTGTTTTGTACTTTTTAAACAGTTGGGCAGGCAAAAAAGCCTCACAGCAAAACGAAATGGTAGCACAGCATAAGCAGACCGTTTCGATTTATGTGATTGACAAAAAAAAGGATAAGTTGACTAATGCTAATTTTCCAAAAGCGATGACAGACCAGATTCCTCGTATGGGGCGTATGTTTAAAATGCCGCTGGTAAAAGCGAAAGTCGGCCCCCAAATCATGACACTTATGTGTGAAGAAGAAACATTTAAAATCCTGCCGCTCAAAAAGACAGTATCTGTAGAAATGGCGGGAGCTTACATCGTAAGCATGAAGGGCAAAAAAACCAAAATGGAACTCGCCGAACAACGCAAACAACGCCGTAAGGATAGTGCAGAGGCACCGCTTACGTGGCAGGATAAACTACGTGCGCGTTTTGGTAGATAAAAAATAATGATAAGGGTGGGGTAAAATGAACTACAAATCCGTTTATGAGCAGTGGCTGTCAGACCCAAACATTGACGAGGCCACAAAGGCAGAGTTGAAAGAAATATCCGGCAATGAGAAGGAAATCGAGGACCGCTTTTTCAAAGAATTGGAATTTGGTACAGGCGGGATGCGTGGTGTCTTGGGCGCGGGTACAAATCGCCTAAACATCTACACCATCCGTAAAGCTACACAGGGACTTGCAAACTACATCTTGCAAAGTGACGCATACAAGCCCGGCATGGGCGTGGCGATTGCCCACGACTGCCGTCGTATGTCGCCCGAGTTTTCTACTGAGGCGGCGTTGGTGCTTAACGCAAACGGTATTAAGACATACACGTTTGAAAGTTTACGCGCCACGCCGCTTCTTTCTTTTGCGGTACGCCACCTAAACTGTGTGTCGGGTATTGTTGTCACAGCAAGCCACAATCCCCCTGAGTACAATGGATACAAGGTATACTGGTCGGATGGTGGCCAATGCCCATATCCACGTGATGAGGCAATCATTTCCGAGGTGCAAAAAGTTACGAGCTTTGCCATGGTTAAAACGATGCCAAAGGCCGAAGCCGTACAAAAAGGACTGTTCAATGTAGCCTCACCCGACGTGGATACCGAGTTTATAAAGAATGTAAAGGCGCAATGCCTAAATCCTGAACTCATACCCGAGTCGGATATAAAAATCGTATTTACTCCACTGCATGGTGCCGGTAACGAAGCTGTGCAACGCGCTTTAAAAGAAACAGGCTTTAAAAATGTTTTTGTCGTAAAAGAGCAGGAGTTGCCGGACGGCAACTTCCCTACCGTTTCGTATCCAAATCCGGAGGAAAAAGCGGCGTTTTCGCTCGCGCTTAAACTTGCGGACGAAAACAATGCCGACATCATCATAGCCACTGACCCCGACTGCGACCGCGTTGGCGTGGCAATAAAAGATGGAGCAGAATACCGCTTCTTGACAGGTAACATGGCAGGTGTTTTACTCACCGAGTATATGGTGTCACAAATGAAAGCCAAGAATCAACTACCCAAAAACGGCATAATCATCTCCACAATAGTATCCACCGACATGACCCGCGCAATCTGCGAAGCAAACGGACTTGCGTACATGGAGGTATTGACAGGATTCAAATATATAGGCGAAAAAATCAAGGGTTTTGAAGAAACAGGCAGCCACAGCTATATCCTTGGATTCGAAGAGAGCTATGGCTACCTCGCCGGCACATATGCTCGTGATAAGGACGCAGTAGTCGCAAGCCTTCTCATCTGCGAAGCGGCAGCTTTTTATCGCAAGCAAGGGCTTTCGCTCTACGATGTTTTGCAAAACCTATACAAAAAATACGGTTTCTATCGCGAATGCATTGAGTCCATCACATTAAAGGGCGTAGACGGCCTCAACGATATTAAAAAAATAATGGCGGCTCTGCGTTCCTCGCCACCAAAATCCTTGGGCGGTGCAAATGTAACAGAATCACGCGATTATCAAAACAGCATAATAAAAAATATAGCAGAAGGTACAACATCACCTACAAATCTTCCTGTATCTGATGTAATATACTTTGCCACGGATGATGGTTGTTGGGCATGTGTACGACCATCAGGCACAGAGCCAAAAATCAAACTCTATTTCGGTGCCAAGTTGCCCTCCGGTGCGACAGAAAGCGATGCGACAGCCAAGCTAAACGCAATGACCACCGACCTTAAATCTATAGTGGATGGTGCATTGATATGAAGCTAATCATAATCTCCGGTACACCACGTATCGAAGGACTGACCTTTGAGTTTGTGGAAATGGCGCGTAACACGGGCGAAAGCTTGGGGTTTGACACCGAGGTCATCACCTTGTTCGACAAAAAGCTGGAAAAATGCAAAATGTGTGGTGATGGGTGGGGCATCTGTTTCCATGACCATTATTGCGCTTTTGGCGAAAAAGACGATTTTGGCGACCTGCAAAAGAAAATGGCGGGCGGTGATGCGTATATCTACGTCACACCTGTATACTGGGGCGAAGTTAGCGAGGACATGAAATGCTTTCTCGATAAACTGCGCCGCTGTGAGGCTTCTAATGCATGGGATAAAAAAGAGGGTGCAAAATCCGCACTATCAGGTAAACCCAGCATAGTTGTAGCAAACGCGGGCGGTGGTGGAGGCGGCATCATCAACACATTCAATCAGCTCGAACGCGCCATCTCTCACATGGCAGGCGACGGTCAACCACGCGAAACGGTGGGTATATTCGATTGGATTGCAGTAAATCGCTGGAACAAGGACTATAAGCTCATTGCCCTAAAATTCGCCGTCACAGAAATGCATAAATACCTGACGGGCGAACTGCAACCGTGGCGTACGTTTAAAGACAAAACCAAAGAGAAATAATAAAACCGTGGGGTGTAGACATAGCCCCACGGTTTTAATTTTTTTTATAAAAAAGGGAGAGTTTTTATGGATAATGTTTTTGAAAAGCCTGTGCTTAATCTTTTTGCGGAAATCAGTAAAATCCCGCGTGGGTCGGGCAACGAGAAGGCTGTGAGTGACTATATTGCTGCATGGGCGAGTGAACGCGGAGCGCAGGTTATGCAGGATGAGTGGCATAATTTGATTATAAAGAAGGCGGGGACTGCGGGTTTTGAGCAAAAGCCACCTGTGCTTTTGCAGGCGCATTTGGATATGGTTTGTGAAAAAAATGCCGGCACCGTATTCGACTTTGAAAATGACGCGCTGGATTTGTATGTAGATGGCGATTTTATAAAGGCGAGAGGGACTACGCTTGGGGCTGATGATGGGATTGGATTGGCGTTTTGTATGGCTTTGGTTGCCGCCGAAGATGTTCCTCATCCGCCGCTTGAGATTATTTTCACTTCGGAAGAAGAAACAGGCATGGCAGGTGCCGAAAACATTGACATTAGCGGGCTAAATGGTACTCGCCTAATCAATTTGGATACAAGCAATGATGACATATTTACGATGGGCTGTGCGGCAGGGGTTACAATTGAGCTTTGTTTGCCTGCGCAGAGAGCGGCTTTTTCCGGTGCGGTTTGTGAGGTGAAGGTGACAGGGCTAAAGGGTGGACATTCCGGGGCGGATATACATCTGGAGCGCGGGAATGCAGTGCGTATTTTGGCACTGGCTCTGGACGCGGCTTTTGGTGCGGCGGGTGACGGCATTGTTTTAAAAGAAATAAACGGGGGCATGAAGGTCAATGCAATTCCGAGAGAGGCTGGTGCTGTTTTTGGAGTGCAGGACAGAGAAAAAGTCGCGGCGGCTCTGGAGGCTTGTCGGGCAGAGCTTGCGGAGCAGTTCCGTAACAGTGATGCTGGTCTCAAAATAGAGTGGACATTTAGAGATGGCAGCGGCGAATTTTTGACAGCCGAAAACACGCGAAAGGTACTCTACACTATATTGCTCGCCCCCGCAGGGGTTTTGGCAAGAAGTACGGAGGTCGAAGAACTCGTAAATGCATCATGCAATCCGGGCGTGGTGGAAACATCACACAATCAAGTGAAAATTTCTGCAATGGCGCGTGGTGCGGCGCGGTTTTATACGAGGCAAATTGAACGACAATTTTGTATGGTGGCAGAAAGCTTGGGTGCGGATGTTAAATTTATACAGCGCAGTCCGGCTTGGCCTTTTAATCCAAAGTCGGAGCTTTTGAAAACGGCGATGGCTATTTTTAAAAAACAAAATGGCCGTGAAGCGGCTGTCACCGCAGTACATGCGGGTTTGGAATGCGGGATATTTTCGTCGCGCTTTAGTGATGAAAAAGGCGTTGACCTTGACATCATCTCATTTAGTGCTAATTCCTATGACTATCACACGCCTGACGAAAAGCTCTCGGTTTCTTCGGTGGGGCGTGTTTGGGTCTTTTTGAAAGAATTATTGGGGGCTTTATAGAATGAAATTAATCTGTATATTTTTATTGCTGGTTTTTGTTGCATGTTCCAATACGGATACCGCATATTCTGTGGTGGTTGTCACGCCTGTGCCGACTCCTGCACCAATCTCAACGCCGAACCCAACGCCTATACCTGCTCCGACACCCATACCAACGCCCGCACCTTCGCCTGTGGATGAGATTATTTCGCAGATGACGGTGGAAGAAAAAATCGGACAATTGTTTATGTTGCGTTTACCTTGGCAGAGTTTATATGTAAATGCGAGGGTGGAGGCTCTCTTTGGAATCCCCATGGGCGGGGTTATTATTTTTAGCGACAATGTGTCATCGCGTGAGCAGTTGACCGAGCTTGTGTCGGATTTGCAGGGGTTGTCGGATATACCGCTTCTAATTGCAATAGACGAAGAAGGTGGGCGTGTGTCACGAGCGGGGAGGCTTTTTGCAGATGGTGTCACACCTTCGGCCTACGAAATCGGAGCCTCTGCGGAGCCGTCGGTGATTGCGTTTGAGATGGGGTCACTTATCGGGCGTGAGCTGTTGTCGCTTGGTATAAACATGAACTTCGCGCCTGTTGCGGATGTTTGGAGCAATCCTGCTAATGAGGTGATTGGGCGGCGGGCATTTGGGCGTGATGCCGAGTCGGTCTCGCCGCTGGTAGCGGCATTTTCGCGAGGTTTGCATGACGGAGGTGTGATGGCAGTAGCAAAGCATTTCCCCGGGCATGGCGATACCTACGAGGATAGCCACTACGCGCTTGCGATGTTCCATGGCGATTTTGCACGTTGGCAGGAGGTCGAAGCCATTCCTTTTGCAAGTGGCATAGCCGCAGGTGTGGATGGTGTGATGATGGGGCATATAGCAACACCACAAATAAATAATGAATACCTGCCTGCTACATTATCAAATTTTTGGCATACGACCTTGCGTGGTATGGGTTTTGATGGTCTCATCATCACCGATGCACTGGAAATGCGCGCACTCACCGACCATTTTACATGTGGAGAAATCGCAATAATGGCCTTTTTGGCGGGTGCGGATATTCTGCTGATGCCGCATAGGGCGCGTGAGGCATATGATGCAATGCTTGCCGCTTTCGAGGATGGACTTTTTTGTGAAGAACGCCTCGATGAATCCGTGCGCAGGATATTGTATGCAAAGCTCTAGCTCTCACTCTTTAACTCTCGCATCATCAAATCACTGACCGCGGCTTTTGGGCTTTTGCCTTCGAAGAGGACGCGGTTAATTTCTTCTACGATGGGCATTTCTACACCAACACTTTTTGCGAGGCGTAGGGCTGTTGCGGCTGTGTCTACGCCTTCGGCTACGCGCCCTACTTTTGTCAGGGTGTCTTGTAAGGATAGACCTTGGGCGAGCGCGTTACCTGCTTGCCAATTTCGTGAATGGCGGCTTGTGCAAGTTACGATAAGGTCGCCTATACCTGATAGACCGCTAAATGTGGCCGCATCTGCACCCAGGGCTACGCCGAGGCGTGTGATTTCGGCGATGCCGCGTGTGATGAGTGCGGCCTTTGTGTTGTCTCCAAAGCCGAGGCCGTCGGAAGAACCTGCGGCTATTGCGATTACGTTTTTTAGCGCGCCGCCGATTTCTGCACCGATTACATCTGTGGAGGTGTACACACGGAAGGTATCGGAAGAAAACAGCCCCTGCACAGCCTGTGCCGTGTTTTTATTTTTACAGGCGGCGAGGATGGTGGTAGGGATGCCCAATAAGACCTCCTCCGCGTGGGTGGGGCCTGTGAGGACTACGACATCACTTTTGCCGAGGCTATGCAGATACTCGCTTATGCGTTTTTGCGAACTTTCTTCCAAGCCCTTTGAGCCGCTGACGATGATTTTTTCGGATGTGAAATACTCCGAAAAAAGAGGCGCGTAGCGGCTAAGGCTTTTTGAGACTAAGGTACATACAAAAACATCTGCATCTTTTGCGGCGATGTGTACATCGCTTGTGATTTTAATGGAGTCGGGGATGATAATGTCGGGCAACGAAGAGTTTTTTCGCGTTTTTGCAATTTCATCTACATAGTCGGCATTAGCATCCCATGCGGTGACGTTATGCCCATTTTTTTGCAATAAAATAGCTAATGGTAGCCCCCAACTGCCAAAACCGAGCATCGTGATGTTCAAGTCAACCCCTAACAAACTCATTGATTATTTCCTCCAGACTGGGTTGTCCAATTTCTTGGAGGGAGTAGTCTACGCGGGTGTTAGGTTTAGAAATTTTTACCACACGGTTTAGGTCTATCGGGGTAGCGATGATGACTGCATCGCAGGGTGTGGCATCTATGGTGGCGGCTAAGTCTGCCATTTGTTCTTTTCCGTATCCCATGGCGGGGAGAAGGTTGCCTATGTTGGGATATGTTTTAAATGTTTCTGCGAGTTTGCCTACGGCGTAGTTGCGTGGGTCTACGATTTCTGCCGCCCCAAAGCGGCGTGCGGCTACTATGCCTGCTCCGATTTTCATTTCGCCATGGGTGAGGGTAGGGCCGTCCTCTATTACGAGGACTCGCTTGCCTCGGATTAACGATGGGTCGTGTACTGTAAGTGTGGATGCCGCTTCTATGATTGTGGCTGTCGGGTTAACTTTTTGGATGTTGGCACGCACTGTCTGTATGTCCTCAAAATCCGCGCTGTCAATTTTGTTAATCACTGCTACGTCGGCAATCCTTAATGTTACCTCCCCGGGATAATAACGCAACTCGTGTCCGGGGCGATGCGGGTCTACGACGGTAATAGTAAGGTCGGACTGATAGAATGGGAAATCGTTGTTTCCGCCATCCCATAGGATTACATCACAGCCATCGGGGTCGTTTTCTGCCGCACGGAGAATAGCCTCATAGTCCACCCCCGCATAAATCACATTTCCGCGGTCTATATGTGGCTCGTATTCTTCCATCTCTTCCAGTGTACATCCATGTTTTTCGAGGTCTGCGATGGTTGCAAAGCGTTGTACCTTTTGTGCGTCGAGGTCGCCGTAGGGCATGGGGTGGCGTATGGCGATGACCTTTTTGCCATGCTCCATCAAAAGCTCTACCACGCGGCGTGATGTCTGGCTTTTTCCGCAACCCGTGCGTACCGCACCCACTGAGATTATGGGTTTTGTACTCTTTATCATAGTGTTTTTGTAGCCGAGCAGTGTAAAATCAGCCCCTGCGGCATTTACAATTGCACTAAGCCCCATCACTGCGTCATAAGAAATATCACTGTACGAAAAAACACACTCGTCAACATCGAGCTTTTTAATCAAATCGGGAAGCTCCTCCTGTGCGTAGATTGGAATCCCCTCGGGGTACAGCTTGCCCGCCAAAGAAGCGGGGTATTTTCTGTCTGCGATGTCCGGAATCTGTGCCGCCGTAAAAGCGACCACCTTGTATGCATCGTTATCACGATAACATGTATTAAAATTGTGAAAATCTCGTCCTGCTGCTCCGATAATGATTATTTTTTTCGTCACAAATAACACTCCTTTTCTGTCGAAATTTTATCATAAAAAAGACCTATGTATACAATTCTCTATGTTTTTACACAAAAAGTGTAAGTGCGCAATTTTTGTACCGATTCGAAAGTGGCATCATCAATAATTGCGGGGTGGGTGTCCTCAATGCGGTATTTTCCTTGTTCCAGTCGACCGGTATAGGTCGGGTTTTGGATTATCCGCTTTACAACAGACTTGTACCACTGCTTGCATTTGCTATGTTTTTCTCCTTTTAACAAGCCTTGTTCATATCGGTGACGGTTTGGCGGGAGGATTTTTGATTCGTTTAAAAATGCCGCGATTGCATGGGTGCTATGACCTTCCAAAACAAGCCGAAAAATCTGTTTGACTACTCTTGCCGCGTAGTCGTCTACTACCAAAACATTGCCCTGCTTTATGTAACCATATGGTGCAAATGTCCCGCAAAACTCACCCCTTTTTCGCTTCATCTCATACTGAGAACGCACTTTTTTTGAAATATCCTTGGCGTAGACCTCGTTTATTAGATTTTTTAAGGGGAGCATCAAGTCATCACCGGTGGATGGATAATTGCTGTCATAATTGTCACCAATGGCAACAAATCTCACCCCCATAAACGGAAAAACACATTCTAAGTAATTTCCCGTTTCGATATAATTTCTGCCAAAACGTGATAAATCTTTTACAACGATGCAGTTGATTTTCTTGGCTTTTATGTCGTCCAGCAGTTTTATAAATCCCGGGCGATTAAAATTTGTACCCGTTTGGGCAATGTCTTGATATAGCCCTGCCTCTATCATATCCGTTTGCTCACTGACATACTGCCTTAGCAAGGCAATCTGCGTCTCAATCGCGTCACCCACGGATAATCTGGCATACAGCCCCACCTTGTAAGGAGAATTGGGCAACGGTTTTGGCTCTGTAGTAGTGGTGTTTTTTCTGCTTTTCCTGGGCAATTAGACCACCTGCCTTTAAAGATTATGTAATTTTAAACCCTCCGCGTAAAAATTGCAAAAAAAACGACGTAGCTTTCGCTACGCCGCCGTTCGGATTGGAGGAAACTGCGCGATAAACATTGTAACATATATTTGTGCCTTGCGCGGCATTTTGTAATAACTAGGCGGGTTTTGTAATAAGTGATGGGGGAATGGCCAACGCACTTAGGCCACTCTCGCGAAATAATTATTTTGAGTATGATTGCAACCATGTTATAATCGACATGGCCGCCAAAAACATAGCATTTGACTTATTTAGCGAGACAGGTATAATATGCTATTTTATGCGAGGAGTGCATGTCATGAAGTTTGAGTGGGACGAAGATAAAAATGAACTGAATAAAGCCAAACAACACACTGAAAACAGAGCTTACTGTATGCCATTGCTATAGAGGATTGAGCGACGAAATAATACGAATTATATCCGCAAGAAAGGCAACCAAAAAAGAAGCAAGAATTTATATTACGGGAGGCGCAGAAGAATGAAAGCAGAATATAGCTTAAAAGATTTTAAGGGTGTTATGAAGAATCCCTTTTATGACAAACTAATCACGGAAGTCGTAGTCCCGGTTCGAACGGAGAATAACCGGAAAAAGTCATGTGCCGTTGTTTAGCCTATTATGCAAAAAGGCTACAAGAACATGAATAGGATTATTTTTTCAAACCCCTTAAAAAGGCTTCCGGCATTGCCGGAAGCCTTTCGTTCTTGCATAGCATAACTGATTAGTTTACATAGACAGCTCTGTTTTGGTCATCCCATGTTATTTCCGCACCGAGCATTTCGGATACATAGCGGACGGGGACGAAGGTGCGACCGTCTACAATCATTGCTTCGCCCATACCACCAGGCAGGGGTTCGCCTACGGGTAGGTTTAGGGTGATGTCGCCTGATATGATGATGACTGAGCGTGTGGCTTCGTTCCAGTCTACGTTTGCGCCGAGGGCTTCTGCGATGACGCGCAGGGGTATCATTGTGCGGCCTTCGGAGATAAACGGTGCGGATTCATTTGTTTGTTGTACACCGTTTTGGGTAAATTGGTTTTGACCTACAACCAGGCGTAGTGTGGGCTGTTGTGCAGGGGGCTGTACAACAGTCGGAGCCTGGGTTTGGGCGGCGGGAGTGACTGTTTCTGTTACTGCCGCCGCCGCAAGTTCGAAGCGAGTGTTACCGATATATACGTCAAAGTTGCCGTCTTGGTGCATTACGATGGTGATGTTTGCTGTAGAAGAATGAGCGTCGATGGCTACGACATCTTGCGCGCTTAGGGTTGCTGTACCTCTTTGGAACTGTAGCTGTAGCCCAAGCTCTGCATCGCCAAATCTGTTGAATGCGGCGCGTGGTACGATGGCTGTAGTTACAGCGGCTATGCCGGAGAAATTAAATGATACATAGTTTGTCGCGTTTGTGATTAGGTTCGAAACGCGAGCTGTGGGTAGTTGAAGTGTGGCTGTTTCGCGTGTGATTCTGGCTTGTGTGCCGTCGGGTAGTGCGCGAGATGTTGCCACGACAACAGCACCGCCGCCACCGCCGCGTACCGGGGGAGCGACAACATTGTTTTCCTGTGCTTGGAACACCGCGCGGACTGATACTTCCACCGCGGGCATTGTAAATGTTGCTGTGGCTGTTGTGTTAGAAGAAAGTGTAACGCCTCCGCTCACTACTTCCCAACGTACAAATCTATGGCCTGATGCAGGTGTCGCCGTGATGGTAACTTGTGTGCCTGCGGCAGCTGTGGCCGGGCTTGTGGTTGCTGTACCGCTACCGTAGGTGGTGACGGTCACTGTGCGTAGAGTAGGGGTGTAGCCGCTATCTTCTTCGCATTCTTCACAGCCTTCGTCGTTGCAGTATTCGCAGTCGTAGCCGTTTTCGTTACCGCCATTGTCGGTTTCGCATTCTTCACAGCCTTCGTCGTTGCAGTATTCGCAATCGTAGCCGTTGTCGTCGTCGTCACCGTCGTTGCCGAAGTCGTCTTCGTGGTCTGGATTTGTATTTTCTTCGATTTCTAAAGTTGCATTATCATCAATGTCAATATCTTCTACTGCACCGTCTCTGTCATTGATAGCTGGGCCGCCAGACTCGATGGTAATAGATGAATCGTCGCGTATTGTAACAGAACCATTGTCATTATTTACAAAGATGCCAGACCTGCCTGCATCAATTTCTACGTCGCTTTCTGCAACGATTACATCTCTTGCACTTAAACCATTGTTGTCAGCAGTTACGTTTATTTCACTGCCGTTTAGGATATTTACATTAGTGCCTGCTTGCATTCCGTTATTGCCTGCTTCGATGGTTACGTCAGCATCATTGATAAATATGCCGTGACCTGTTGATAGTAGTCCATTGTTATCAGCTTGGATGGTTACGTGACTACCTTGTCTAATGTGTATATTGCCAGCACATTGTATTCCGTTATTTTCTGCATCAATGGTTACTTCACTAAAGCCTTCGACCCATACGTTACCAGTAGTTGAGTGTACGCCATTACCACCAGAATCAATGGCTATAAGAGAGTCATCAATGGTTACGGTGTTAGTACCATGTATTCCATTACCTTCTGATTCAATGGTTATATCAGCCATTGTAATGTTTACGGTGTTGCCACCTATTATTCCGCTACCTTCTGCTTCAATGGCTACGATAGCATAATTAATGTTTATTATGCCGCTTAGTGAGCGTACCCCATCGTCACCAGCTGTGACGGCTACTCCACTACCGCTTTCAATTCGTACAGCAGCGTTACCTACTAATCCATGACTGCCAGCATCTACAGTTACTTCACTGCCGTTTGTGATGTTTAAAGCACCACTTGTTACTATACCGTTACGGCCAGCTTCGACGTTTATTCCATTATTATTAATGTGCGTCGCAGAAGAGCTATTGAATCCATCAAGTGTTGCTTCAATTCTTATTGTGTTTCTAATTATATGTGTAGTAGAGTGTGTCACTATTCCACTGCTTCCAGCAGTAATTTCTATCTCGCTATCGCCAATGCCTGTAACTCCAGCCGAGTTTATGCCCGAACCAAGAGATGCTATTGATACAAAAGCGTTATCAATGTTTAAAGTACCACCTGATTGTGAGCGGATTCCAGTTCCGGGAGGGTTTGAATCTAGTCCTGCATCAATGATTAAATCGGCATATCTAACAACTATATGACGTGAGGTTATTCCATCGCCACCTGCTGTAATATTTACTGTGCTGGAGTCTATTTCAACTTCACTGTTTGCATTGGGAAAGTTTAAACCATGGTTTTCGGCTACAATGTTTAACGCTACTTCAAACAAGGTAAGAAATGTTACTCCTTGTCCTGCTCCCCCAATTCCGTTTCGGCTGGATAGAATATCAATTCTAACCCATTCAAGGGCAAGGGTCGCAGCAGTGATTGCACTTGTGTTGCCAGTTGCATTAGGTGAGTCAATGATTAAAGTAGGGGAACCAGAGCCTACGCCTACTATATGCATTGGACCGGGAGCAGATATAGCTGGTGCATTTCCTGTAGTGGTGATGGTGTTTGTACCCCTAATCTCTACAGTAGTATCCCAAGGTACTGTGATAGCAGCGATGTCGCCAGGAACATTTGCAACAAAATCGTTTAGTTCTAATATCCGATTTGTAGCATCCCAATCCCAAGTTTCATTGGGGCAAGAAGCGTCACTCATGTCTGCAAAATTTAGCGGAGTGTTTACTTCGGTGAAAGGTGCTATCGCTAAAAGGCTTGCTAGTGGGTACTCGTCGTATTCTTCTTCTTCGTATTCATCGTCGTTGTCTTGGTCTGCGTACTCTTGCTCGTAGTCGCATACGCATTCGCAGTTTTCTTCTAAGTCATACTCGCACTCGTCTGTATACTTGTTTTCGTATGCATCTGCACATTCGCATTTGCATTTTTCGGTTTCTTCCGATTCTTTTTCTTCTGAACCTGTTTCGTAGTTTGGTGTTTCTTCCGGTGTTTCATCTTCTTCATAAGTATAGTCGTACTCCTCGTCGGTCGTATCCGACTTGTCATACTCTGCCATATAGTCGTAATCGTTGTCCTCGTAGGCCAGTACGCCGGTCGGAGACACAGCGAGATGCGCCACCGCAAGCAATAATGCTAACATAATGGCAAAAATCTGTTTTCTTGCTTTCTTCATAAGTTCTTACTCCCTCTCAAAGTTTTTCATAGTGAGTTTACTATGTCGGGAGTATTATAGAGTGTTTTTTTTCGCTGTGCGGGTTGTTGTAACAACTAGGGGGTATTTGTAATAATTGATGAAAAAAACCGCTTTGAGCGGTTTTGACCAAAACATCTACTTGGTTATTTGTTTGCGTAGGTTTTCGTTTTCGGCGTGTCCAGTGCATCTCCATAATATGTTGTCACTAAATTCCATAGTCCTCTGTGATTATGGGCATAACGAGTATCTGCGTCAGAAACATGTCTTATTGCCACATGTTTTAACAATTAGATATGGCAATATCCGCTAAAACCATCCATTCAAGCGCGTCTGAATAATGTGTCATCAAAGGCAACTCCCTCTCTAACAGCATACCACGGTGCATTAAAGGGCAGAAGTACCCCATTGTCGAATGATTCAGCTGTGTAGTATAGCGATTCTATGGGTACATTATCATAAGGGTCAGGCTCACAATCCATGAACGCAAAATGAAACTTGTTGTCATCATCCGCAGGTCCAACAATGATAATATCCAAGTCGCTGGTCGGGAAGGCTTCTTCTCGCGCACAACTTCCGAATAAAATTATTTTTTGTAAGTCCAAGCCGCTTTTTTTAATATTGTCAAATAATAAGTGCAAGGTGTTTATATGAGTAGCCGGCAAGGAAAGTTCACTTAAATCGTAAATAGTTTTCATCTAGTCGGCTCCTTTTCATTTCCTATTGATTAAATCCTTCCGCATACGGATGGCATTTATAATGCTCTCCTCGTTTGTGGCTTATAGTATTATAGCATACTCGGATGCTGTTTCAAATCGCGGATTAGTGCGGGTTTGACATTTTCCACAGAGTTTGAGAAGATGTTCGCAAAGGTGGATGTCAATGGATATTAAATTTGTCGTGCAAAATTTAGCAGAATATATTAAACAAAATGAAAACGAACGCGCAAAGAGCGCGCGTATTTTAAAGAAGGTGCCATATGATAAAAATTGCAATATGTGATGATGAGCCGAATATATGCGAAGAACTTAAACAGAGCCTAACCTATATATTTGGTGGTGAAAAAATAGATATAGACATCAGCATTGTCCCCACCGGCGAGAGTTTATGCAAAAAAATGGAGTCGGAGGAGTATTTTGATATAATTTTTCTTGATATACTGTTTGCAAAAAATGAAATAGACGGAGTGGATGTCGGGAGGCATATTCGTAATACATACAATAATAACGATGTGCAAATCGTTTATATTTCTTGGGAAAAAAGCTACGCGATGCAGCTCTTTGAGGTGCGCCCGATGGATTTTTTAATAAAGCCGCTGTCTCATTCCCAAATCCAAAAGGTAGTCAATAGCTATCTGCGTATTATTGGGCTAAACTCAGGTACATTAATATATAAAAAGGGGCATGACAAATTTGAAATAAACATAAAAGACATCGTTTACTTGGAAAACAGCAAAAGAAAAATAATCGTCTATCTTTCCAATGGAAAACAAGAAGATTTTTATGGCTCATTAAAAAATATTTATGATGAGCAGTTAAAATATTTTGACTTTATTTTCACTCATGCATCATTTGTGGCAAACTACGACCATATAACGGCGATAAATCACAATAGGTTGATTATGGCAGGGAATAAAGATATACCGGTTTCATCGGGCAAAAGCCTTGAGGTAAAGAAAAAATACTTAGCGATAATGAAAAAACGACGCGGAGTCTAAAGGAGAGTCTTAGATGCTTGGCTTAGATATGTTTTTGGGTGCTTCATACGAAACGATTTTGTACATGGTTGTATTTTACAATATAATCAGACTAAAATTTGGTAAGCTTGAATTGCTTTTGTACGCATTAGGATATTTGGCTGTGGATTATTTGGTGACTATACCCTTTTATTTTTTTCCGGATTATCGAACACAGTTGTCAGTAGTGCCACATATTATTGCGGTTATGTATTTTACAATAGTAGCATCCGGAAAATTAAAAAGCATATATCCCGCAGGTTTTTATGCTGTGCTTACTGTTTCTGTACCACTGATAAGCAACTTGTTGGTGACTGCGATTTTTGCTGTGACGGGCATCATAGAGACCTTTAATTTTGCGGCATATTGGGGCGAACAGTCTACTTTGATTTTTGCATTAGTCATCATGATGGCTTCGTCTGCGAGCATTTCATATTTCCTTGGAAAAGGATTGGACAAAAGGATGGGTGCATTGGATGGCGATATGAGAGACAGATGCTCAAAATATTTGTTCGCCAGCTCTGTTATGATTTTGCTTTTGCTGTTTTATGCCGTTTTGTTTCGTTGGTTTGTGGATACAGAGTTGTTGGGCATTGTCTTTCTTTTTATGGCAATTGTATTGGTTGTTTCTTTGATTTTTACAATATCCGTATTTACAGATGCCGTAAAATCCGCGCTCTATGCCCAAGAAAAAGAATACTATCTTGCGCAGTGCCACATCATGCAAGAATCCGTGGAGCAAATAAAAGCCATCCGCCATGATATGAAAATCCACCTAGCCACGATAAACGGCTATGCGGCGGAAAGAAACGCGGATGAAATCACAAATTATTTAAACACTCTGCTCCAAGATATAAACGATGCAGAAATATACAGCAATACAGGCAATGTAGCCGTAGACAGTATCATCAACTACAAGCTAAAAGACGCAAAAAAAGAAAACATACAATTGGAGATACGCTTGGCTCTACCCCCTGCTATAAATATAGAGGGAGCAGACCTCGCGACCATACTCGGAAATCTATTGGACAACGCTATGCGTGCCGTATCGACCGCGGATAACAAAATAATAGAACTGGACATCGAGTATAGCCGCGAAAGCCTTTTTATCCATATCAGCAATACCTTCGACCCTGCCGCCGACCTAAAAGGCGAAGGCGGCTATGGCTTAAAAAATGTAAAACAAGCCGTCGAAAGGTACAATGGGCATATGGACATCACCCTTGATGAAAAATATTCTGCATCTATTGTATTATATATTTCTTGTCCTTAGCGGGTGCGGCTTCGAGTTCTGCTTTTTTTGCCTCGTAGCCGGGGCGGCCAAACATTGCATAGGTTGCGTTTTTGCCTTCTTCTACTCCGGGCTGGTCGAATGCGTCTATGTTTAGCAGTTCTCCCGCGTATGCCGTGGCAACTTCAAAGAAATACAGCAATTGCCCCAATGTCGCCGCCGTCACCTTTGGCAGTGTGATTGTCATGTTTTGGCGGCCGGCTTTTGTGATGGCGTATTCTGTCGCATCTTGCTCTACCTTGATGAGCCTGTTATGTGTCACCCCGCCAAGGAAACCAAGAGACGGCATATCACCATATGTTTTGGGAATGGTAATCGTCTCGCGATACTCATCCACGCCAAGGAAAACGATAATCTTGTCAAAAGGCCCCTCTGCATATAGCTGTACCTGGCTGTGTTGGTCGGTGACACCGAGAGCTTTTACAGGAGTCTGGCCTACGTTTACGGTTTTTCCGTCGAGGTCTGTCGCTTTGCCCAATGACTCGCCCCAGAGTTGTGCAAACCAGTCAGAAATAAACTTTAGAGAGTCTGCATATGGCATGACTACAGTGATATTTTTGCCCGAAATCATACCTATATAATGAAGCAACGCAAACATATGCGCAGGGTTTTTGTTGATATCCTCAATTTTGCACATCTCATCCATCTGCGACGCGCCCACGAGCAATCCCTTAATATCAAGTCCACAAAATGCCGCAGGCAAAAGCCCAACAGGTGTAAGCTCCGAAAAACGACCTCCCACAGCTGATGGGATAATAAAATACTTGTATCCTTCGGCTTTTGCGATGGTGATGAGATTTCCGCTCACGGCATCGGTGGTGCATACTATGCGTTTTTGTGCCGCCTCTTTGCCCATTTTTTCTTCCAAAAGTTGTTGTATAATCATAAACTGGCTCATGGTCTCGGATGTGCTGCCAGATTTTGAAATCACATTAAAAAGACAACGTGTCGGGTCCACGGTTTGGAAAAAATACACCAACCGCTCGGGGTCTACGTTGTCTAGCACATAAAGCTTTGGAAAACCGCCGCGCTTTTCGCGTGGCAATTCATTATAAAACGGATGATTTAGTGCTTGTTGCACCGCCATAGGCCCAAGCGCACTGCCGCCTATGCCCAGCACAACAAATGCATCAATACCATCTTTCATCATTTTTACATAATCAAGGATGTCTTTTACCACAGCCTCTTGGTTGTAAGGCAGGTCACGCCATGCCATTTTGCCCGCTTTACGCTTTTCTACCATAGCCTTGTTTGCCTTAGCTATAGGCGCGGCGAGCTTTTCGATTTGCTCTTTTGTAATACCGTCCTTGCCGATTCTTTCACTTAGCATGTTGTTGTAGTCCATTCGCATTTTCATAATGTCCCCACTCCTTTTGTTTTTCAGAGGTCTCTGTAACAATAAGGTAACATATGGTTTGGACTTTTACAATGCTGTTGTGGCAGAAATCAAATCCCTGCAATTCGGAGTATATAGTATAGTCTGCTTGCAAAACATGGACATCCTCTGCAAATACTGTTACAGCAAACAAGATGAAAGATGCAAGTACCGAGATGAGCGTTACACGTAATAAATCTTTTGACATAATCATAAAAATTCTCCTTTTTTATAAAGAATCCAGCACACTTACCAAAGCCTTTCGTTTTCGGAAAGAGACGAGACAATCTGCTCCATTGGGCATGATTATTCTGTCTTTTCCTTGTTCAAGGGCTTTTCTGCCTGATTCTGGTATATTACCTACATTAATAATGTAGGATTTATGACAGCGATAAAATTGTCCTATGGGTAGCTCTGTTGATATTTTTTCGAGCGAATGGTAAAACATATATTGCCTCTTTTTTGTATGCATTATTAGCTGATTGGTGCCGGGTGCGCCTGTTGTAAAAAAGAAGATTTCTTCAAAAGCACAAGAGATTTGTTTTCCCGTCGGCGTTTTGAAAATAAAGCAACCCTCATCGGGTCGGGCTATATGTTTTTGGTAAGCGTCATCAATGCAAGTCTTTATTTTTTCACGTAGTGAAGAGTTGCTTTCTTTTTGGATATAGGCGAGTGCTTCTACTTTATATTCAAACGTAAGGGACATATATCCCGGGTGAGAGGTGATAAATGCGATATATGCGCGTGGGTCATATTCGCGTATGGTCTTTGCAATTTTTATGCCGTTGTAGCCACCTTCCAGCTCTATATCTAAAAAATAAAGCCCCTTAACTTTAGAATTTTTAATATGTTTAAGGATTTTTGCAGGATTTGACGTGCTTAAAACAAGTTCTATGTCAAAATCCATCTCACTGAGATGGTTATGTATATGCTCTGATATTTTTTTTTGATAAGTGACATCATCTTCGCATACGAAAATTGATAGCATATCTACACCTGCCTTATGCTTAAAATCAAAGCAAATTCATCTTCTTTTGGGTATACAGTGAATGATAGGTTTTGACAGCTTTCACATATTCGTTTTAAGTTGTACAGGCCAAGTCCCCTGTTGCCACCTTTGGTGGTATAGCCTTTGTTGAAAATATTCTCTATAGAGGGTGAGGATTTGCACGTGTTTGTGCAGACAATCAATATGTCACCATCATCCAGTATAATTCCGAATTTTAACAACTTGTAGTCATAATCGCCACTTATCAGCTCATCAATAGCATTATCTACCATGATGCCAACTACCCTACATAAATCCATGCGGTCAACAGGTATGTCGTCAACAGGCTCGGCAATATCAAGCCCAACCTCAATATCGTTAGCAAGTGCATGTGCTAACTTAACGGAAAGCAATCCTTTTAACTCCGGGATATATATGTATTTTAATCTATCCATAGAGTCGTCCAGTTTGCTCAAAGATTCTTCTGCATATTTTAAGGTTTTAATTAAATGATTTTTTATATCACCGTTGTTTTTTCCATCCACAAAGCCCATTAAAGAGTGTAGCAAATTAAGATGGTCGTGGCGATAACTACGAATCTCGTCATATGCGGTTTCTAACTGTTGGTTATGCGCTTCCAAATCCTTTAAAGATTGGTTTTTGTATTCAGACACGAGTAGTTTTTGTTGGGCATTTGAATATGCTGTGATAATTGCAACTGCAATAAAAAGCACAGATAAAATTAATACTGCATTAACTAAAGAAAGAAGAGCCCTGTCATCAACTAACCTGTATATGAATGTGTTGATTTTGGTTAACAGGTAAACCAGAGTCGAAAGTATAAAACCATATAGTGCATATTTTTTTTTAATCTCGCCGGTCAATTGTGTATAACTTTTTTGAAGCATATTTCCAATATATTTTGATATTAAATAGCTAAGACAGAAAGCGAGAGGTATAAAGATTATTTGAAAAACAAAAATATATCTTGCATTTTCCGGTGCTGTATCAGAAAAAAGAAAAAAAGGTATTGCTAAAAGTGTATTTGAGAACATCGTGATACTAATAGAAAATAATGCATAGTACGCACTTAATGCCATATCCTTTGTTTTTTTGTATGCAAACAATGTCAAACAAAAGACAATAGATATATTTCCCAAAACGTCATCACTAAGTAATGGTGCAGACATAAGCGAAGCTGAACTTACTGCAATGGCACTCACAAGACACATTATCAAAAACGCAATAACCGTCTCTGCAAAATAGAATTTCAACTTAGAGACGTTATAAAAGGACATAAAAAATAAAATCACACTGGGTGTGACCATTATAAAATAAATCATGCTAAATCACCATAAGTTATAGTAGCATAATTTTATTTGTTTTGCAGTCTGTTTTCGCTGAACGTCCATATATGGACGTTCAGCGAAAACAGACTGCAAAAATCGTTGACATGCATGAGTTATATACAATAGATTACATATTATTAAAATACATATTTCTAGAAAGGGGAGGGGTGTTTTTACGCAGACTGCCGTTTTGTCGTTTTGGGTAAAGCTTTGCAGAGTCAATAAAATACAGCAGGGAGATGGATGGAATGAAAAAGACGAGCAAAAGAGTCATGGCGTTCATGGTAGTTTTGATGATGCTTTTACAAAGTGCAGTCGGGTCTGTTGCGCCTGTATTCGGTTACGGTAATGGTGCTTATGTACCCGACTATCCGGAGCAGGAATACGAGTACATCGTGAACGAGGACGAAGATGAAGATGAATACGAGCATGAATACGAGCATGAATACGAGCATGAATATGAATATGAATATGAAGATGAAGATGAAGATGAATATGAAGATGAAGATGAATATGAAGATGAAGATGAAGATGAAGATGAATACGAAAATGACTATGACTACGATTTCGATTATGAAGAAGACGACGAAGAAGATGAAACTTTACCCTTCTTTGTTCTTCCAAACCTCGGTGGAGTAGAGGCGAACTTGCGCGTTAGCCTTTTCCCTTCGCATGGTGAGTCTAACAGTGCAGATGATAATGTAGTCGTGCATCATTACACCGGCGAAGATATGATTGTGTTTTTATCAGTAGAGTATTCGATGCCGATTGTTTCCCAAAATCCGGATATCGGGCAATATCCAATCATCGTGCAAATCCCCATACCAAATGCAAGTGTTATATTGTCTAACTTTAACAATGTGGCAATGCAGAGTGGTGGCTATAGGCAAATAAGTATATTTGCAAACGGAATACTGCACAATTTTAGGCTCTTTGGGGCTGATGGTACTTATGACAGATTTTTAGAATTTTATGTAGTGCCGGGTGCGATTAGCATCCCATTTTCCTTTGTATTTCCTAATGGCACCACCTATGACGAAACCTTACACCTAATGCCTCAGAGTACGTATGGCTATGGTAGCTTTGGTGAGCAGCAGATGAGTGGGTTTACTCTTCGGTCACTTAGCTCTTTTGCGTGGGAAGATGTGGGGATATCTCATGGCGTAGACCAGAGTGCGGCCACGATCGTCCCTCCGAGTGTATCGGGCGAGAGCGGCAGTCTGGACAGGACAATAGCATACCAGATAACAGCACTGTCCCAAAACAACGAGTTCGGCTCTATATTTACAGGGTCTTATACAGTTGTGAGTACAATTACATTGCCGGCAGGTTTTTATGTAGATGGTAGCGCGTACTTGCAACAAGGGCAGTGGTTAAACAACAGCGGCGATGTTGTCGTCCGAGTCGCAGACGCGCCACAGGCGAGGATTTTGCCACTGACGACAGGCGGCGATATCACAGGGTTTGAAATAAGCATAACAAGAGACATAGATGAGCCACATACGCGAGAAATGGATGACCTCGATTTGAGGATATATCTATATGGTAGACATATTCGCGTTGATATACTTGCTTTTAACGCTAATCCGAGTGATAACAACATAAGAAACACAACAACATTTGATGCGACACCATTAGTATCCGGTGCGAGCCTGGTGGCGCATAGCAGTACAACGCAAATCGATACAGTGGTATCCAGCTTGCCGTCTAATATCGAAGGCGAGTTTACATCCAACCCGCTAAGCGTTACGTACCAAGGCGGATATATTGATTACCGAATACGTGTAGACAATACAGGGTGGAGTACAGAGGATGTGACGGTTGTCGCCGATATCCCTGCCAATACTGTATTAGTAAGTGTTACCGACGGGCATGAGCCCATAGTGGGTAATCAAATCATATGGAGTGTATCTTTAGATGCACAGCAATACATTACATTTGATTTTGTGGTAAGGGTGAGTGGCGACATAAGAGATGGGGCTAACATCCTGGCCCGTGCCACAGTAAACGACAGAGAGTTTAACCTATCCCACAGCACTCCCATACCAAATCTGGAAATATCACTATCAGCAGACGTAGATTTATCTGCAAGCACAGGCGAGCTTAGTATCGTAAGGCCCGATGATACAATCACGTATACCATTACAGTAAGGAACACAAGCCTGGGCAATACAATGGTAAATATACGCGCCCC
>WRGY01000109.1 GCA_009786925.1 Defluviitaleaceae bacterium
GTCTTTTTCTGGCATTTCCGACTTCTTCATTAGACCCAAACCCTCACTTCAACTCTCTTTACCTTGGGTTGTCTGAAAAAAATGGGGAAACTCAAATCAAAAAATGACTTGACAATGATGCGTTGATTGGCTCCATCAGCATACACAACATTGACCATCTTAATCGCAATGCGTTTCTTGGTATTTTTATAGGTGAAGAAGAATATAGAGGCAAAGGTTATGGTGCTGAAGCTCTACTGTTAATTCTTGAATATGGATTCAAAACATTAAATCTTAATAATATAATGCTCACAGTTCATGCAGATAATTATACGGCTATTGCCTGTTATGAAAAGGTAGGGTTTCGAGAAGTCGGACGATTACCGGAATGGGTATTTAAGGACGGACAGTATATTGATAAATTATATATGGGCATATTGGCTCGTGAATATAACGAAAACCCACAGTATAAACATCTGTAGCGTTATTTACACCCTTCACAAATCACATCCTAGTAGATGTTTTGGTCATAACCGCTCACGACCCCTACCAACGCACTTAGGTCACGCCCTTTAACTCCCTTACCATCATGCGTGTTTGGAATCCGCAAGCAGGTGGGAGTGCGGCGTTTACATATAAAATATCATCGCCCTTTGTAATGGTGCCGACAACTTCACCAAAAGCGGGTGCAGGGATAATCACGGAAGCAAACATTGCAACCTTGGATTTTAGCCCCGCAGCATAAGCTGTCTGAACAGCAAGGAACTCCAGCGATGAATGCTCCAGCTCCGGCGGAAGCTCGTCACCAAATACGATAAGACCACGGATTTTGCCGGATGTTATTTTTTCTATATAGCTTTCTGTGCTTACGCCATGGTTTTTTAGCCCTTGGGTATTGCACTTCTCTTCTTTTTCTACATCTGTGAGGGTGAATATATGCGGCGTGCCGAGCATATCGGCATATGCTTTGATTGCCGCAATATCTTCATTTACAAGGGTGGGCGAAACGGCAATGCCGATGCCCTCTGCTCCATACTGTGCCTTTATTAGATTAAGCCCCTCACGCACAGCTTTTGCCGCCTCTTGGAGGGTTGCGCGTCGCAGTATGTCGCCCTTTTTGACCAAGGGGGTGAGTAGCTTCTCGCCGAGGCGCAGGAAACCGAAACGCCCGTTTTCGCAGAGCATTTTGCCTTCCGGGGGCAAACAACGCAGTACCTGACCCGCGGTTGTTGCCAGTAACACATTGCATCCGTTACCACAGCCCATACATGTGCTTGATGTGATTTGTTCACGAGCCACGAGCTGTTTAGGAAGTGGGCTTACTTCTGTCAATGCACCTACGGGGCAACGCGCCACACAGTTGCCGCATAATGTACACTCATCGCGGTTTTGTATGGGCAGACCAAAGGCCGCCGTCACCGTCGTATCAAACCCGCGGTTTACGGCACTCAACACCTCCTGTGCATCCTGTCTTTCGGCACAAATGCCAACACATAATCCGCATAACACACATTTGTTCATATCCCTGTGGAAACTAAAATTGCTCTTGTCCACCACATGTTTTGGCCGCTTATGAAACTCGGCCGGGAATCTGTCCACGCTCGCACCATACATATTTGCGAGGCTAACCAGCTTGCATTCATAAAAATCGGCACATCCGCAGGAGAGACAGCGTTTTGCCTCTTCGGAGGCTTCTGCCGCAGTGAGTCCCTCCTGAACAGGGTCAAATGTCAGGGACTCCTCCGGATGAACCATATGCTCGTTTTGGCGTGGGGCTTTTGCTACATCTGCAAAATCCTCGGGCTTTTTTATGTCACGGACGATTATTTCGGGGATTACTTCACCTGCGAGGGCTCCACCCACGATTTGTGCAACCTTTCTTCCATGGCCGATTGCATCAATCGCATACGAACTTTTGCCTGTTGCATCGCCGATGGCATACACATTTGGCAGGTCGGTCTTGAAATCATTGTCTGTTTTAAAATTTTCCAGCGGGTTTAGCCCTTCGAGAGAGACATCTTGCCCTATGGCGGCGATAATGGTATCCGCCTCGATAAACTCCTCGCCACCCTCTACGGGGATGGGCTTACGTCGCCCACTTTCGTCGGGTTCGCCGAGTTCCATTTTTTGCAAACGAATCCCTGCTACCCTACCATCTCTTGAAACAACCTCCAGGGGTGCAGTGAGATAGTTGAAAACCACACCCTCGGCGAGGGCTTCATTGACTTCAACATCCTCGGCGGGCATTTCGTCACGGGTGCGGCGATAGGATACCATGACACTCGCACCCAGCCTCAAAGCCGTGCGTGCCGCATCCATCGCGGTATTGCTTCCGCCGATTACCACAACACGTTTGCCTATGACAGGCGGATTATTGTCTGCCACAGCCTTTAGGAAATCAATCCCGCCAAAAACACCTGCCGCGTCCTCACCTTTACACCAAATCGGCTTGCTGACACCCGCACCCGTAGCCACAATCACAGAATCATAACGCGCTTGCAAAAAAGTCATCGTAATATCGCGCCCCAGAGACATCCCATTAAAAAAGTTAATACCCATGCGTGTCAAAACTTCCAACTCCGCGTCCAACACAGCCTTGGGCAAACGATACTCGGGAATCCCATAGCGCAAAAGCCCGCCCATCTTAGGGTTTGCATCAAAAACAGAAACATCATGCCCTGCTTTTCGTAAAAAGAAAGCCGCAGTCAAACCCGCAGGGCCGCCACCTACGACAGCAACAGACATGCCTGTTGCCTCTGCAATTTTCGGCACAAAAAACTCCGGCTGTGCGATTTCCCAGTCAGCGGCAAAACGTTTTAGCCCTGCAATGTTTACAGAGTCTCCATCTGCGAGCTTCCGTCTGCATTCACTTTCGCAGGGACGCGGACAAATCCGTGCCACCGACGCAGGGAACGGATGTGCATCCTTCATGAGTTCTACCGCCTCTGACATTTTGCCCGCCGCAATCAGCGCGATATATCCCTGACAATCACTCTGTGCAGGGCAAGCCAACTGACAAGGAGCCTTACAATCCCCCGTATGTGCAGATAAGGTAAGCTCAAGCAGACTCCGCCGAGACTCTGCCACTCGCGCCGAGTTGGTCTCTATGACCATACCATCACGCACGGCTGTAGCACATGCACGCAAAAGTCGTCCCTCTGCCTCTACTATACAAATTCCACAAGCACCCGTAGGTTTTAGCCCTTCGCTAAAACACAGGCTCGGTATAAAAACACCATTAGCCCTCGCCGCTTGCAGTATAGTCTGCTCCGCATACGCCTGATATTCCCTGCCATTTATTTTAATTGTCATAAATGCCCCCATTATTGTGGCTTGTAGGATGATTTGAGCGATACAATCCGATTAAACACAAGCCCCTCTGACTTGCTGTCCAAACAAAAATATCCATTGCGCATAAACTGGAAACGGTCGTCCAACACAGCATCGGCGATGGACGGCTCACCCAGTGCGTCAGGCATTACTACCAATGAGTTTGGATTTTCGGCCTGCTCGCCGTCCTCTGTATCCACCACAAGCGTGTCATATAACATGGCTTTGAGTGGTACGACATGCTTTGCAGATACCCAGTGGATTGTCCCCTTTACCTTGCGGGGAGGCTCTATGCCCGTACCGCTTTTTGTGGCGGGGTCATAGGTACAGCGGATTTCTGTCACATTACCCTGCGCGTCTTTTTCTACACCTGTGCATGTAACAAAATACGCACCCTTTAAGCGAACCTCTTTGCCCGGTGCAAGGCGAAAGAATTTTTTCACAGGCTCTTCCATAAAATCCTCGCGCTCAACGTAGATTTCGCGACAAAACGGAACATCGCGTCCGTCGATGGACAGCATTTCTGTTTCACCATCCGGAAAGTTTTCGATGACCACCTTCAGCGGATTAAGCACTACCATTACAACCTTAGAAATAGGGGCCAAATGCTCACGCACAAAATGCTCAAGCATGGCAAACTCCACAGTATTGTTTTTTGCTGTAGAAACTCCTGCATTGCCCAGGAAATCCCTAATCGCCGAAGGCGGATACCCTCGACGGCGCATTCCCATGATGGTGACAAGCCTCGGGTCGTCCCATCCGTCGGCCTTTCCCTCTGCAATCAGCTTTCGCAAATGCCTCTTGCCCAACACTGTATTAGATACCGAAATTTCTGCAAACTCGATTTGACGTGGCTTTTTTTCAAAACCCACATTGTTTACATACCATTCATAAATCGGGCGATGGTCAACAAACTCCAAACCACAGAGCGAATGCGTAATACCCTCAATCGCGTCGCCGAGCGGATGAGCAAAATCATACATGGGATAGATGCACCATTTGTCACCCGTATTGCTGTGTGTTTTGCGCGCTATACGATAAATCACGGGGTCGCGCATGTTTAGATTTGAAGATGCCATATCAATCTTAGCCCGCAAGGTCTTTGACCCATCGGGGAACTCGCCGTTTCTCATACGTGTAAACAAATCAAGGTTTTCTTCGATAGAACGCTCACGATACGGACTATCCACACCCGCCTTGTCAATCCCACCAAAAGAAGCCCGCAACTCGTCTGCACTAAGGTCGCAGACAAACGCAAGTCCCTTCTCTATCAGCCTAACCGCAAAACCATAAAATTGCTCAAAATAGTTAGAAGCAAAAAACAGCCTGTCCCCCCAGTCATAACCGAGCCAGCGGATTTCGTCCTGTATGGCATGTACAAACTCCAGTTCCTCTTTGGCAGGATTTGTATCATCCATACGCAGATTGCATTTTCCGCCATAGATTTTAGCCATCTCAAAATTTATATAAACAGCCTTGGCACTGCCGATATGCAAAAACCCACCCGGCTCAGGCGGAAACCGCGTTTGCAACTCATTTAGCCGCCCCTTCAAATCTTCGTTAATAGCACTATGGATAAATGCACCCGTTTCAAGTAATATATGCTTGTCTTGTTCCAACATAAACACTCCCTTATTAGACACTCGCTTCATATTAAAGGAATAATAAAAAATTTTCAAGGAGAATGATTTCATGTTAAAAATGTACGAGGACAGCGACCTGCAAATCTGCACAGAAATTTATGTAAATGCGTTTAACGCGCCACCGCTAAACTACGACTTCTTGACAAAAGAAAAAGCCGAGCGGTATCTGCGTGACCTGACACGGACACCCGGCTTTTTGGGCTACACATATAGCGAAGGCGAAGAAGTCGTGGCCTTCTGCTTTGGTAAGCTGGACAACTACTTCGAAGGTGTAATGTTTGAGGTAGAAGAACTCGCCGTCGTACCAAACAAGCATAGGAGCGGCGTGGGCTCCACCGTGATGCAACTACTGGAATCCAAATTAGCCGGCTATCGCGTGGCTGCTGTAAACTTGCACACATCACGCGACCTACCGGCCTTTGGATTCTATCTAAAGAATGGTTATGAAGAATTACAAGAGAATGTTACGCTGATGAAATGGTTGGGCTAAGCCACTTTTGCAAGCTTCATAGCTTCCTTCCACGTATCACGGAACTCGCGGAACATGCCTAAGACTTCATTAAGGATTTCTATATCCTTTGTCATATTAGCCTCTACAAGGCGTGTATGCATGTAGTCGTAGAGCAAGTTAAGCTCGTTAGAAATCGGATATTGGTGGTCGAGTGTGAGCTGGAACTCGCGGATAATGTCCTCGGCGCGCTGTATAAGGTTGTTAGCCTTAACATGGTCGCTTTTTTCCAGAGCTACGATGGCTTGGTTAAGAAACTTGATGCCGCCTTCATAGAGCATAAGGGTGAGTTCCTCTTTGCTTGCTGTCTCGATTTGCTTTTGCAAAACTTGCATTTTAGGATTTTGTGTAATCAATCACAAAACCTCCTTTTAAGAATAGGGCCTAGCCACGTGTATCCATAAATATTCCTACCATCTCCAGCATATTTGCATGTGCTTCCAATACGCTTTCCGGTGGAATTTGGCGCACGATTTCATTTGTGTCAGAATCGTACACGGTAATAATACGGCGGTTTGTTGCCTCGTGATGGCTCACACCGAGATGCCGCCTGTATATAGCGATAGACGAATTGATTTCGCTCACCGCACGGCGGAGGCTGTCAGGCTCCCCACCGGAAGAACGCTCTCCTCCACTCGTATCAGCAGGTACATACGAAGAACCACCAATAGGTACCGGTGTAAACTCTACCGCAGGTGCCGGAGAAAACTCTCCTCCCCCTACCGCAGGTGGTGGTGCAGGTGCTTGGCCGTAGCCATTTCCATTAATCCTGTTAACTTCCATATTAATCTTCCTCCTTTTTGCGTGATTACGTGTTTATATCAAATTTGCTTGCGACTTCTTCGCCGGAGAATGAGCTGTATCCTTTATTGATTCTCTGCCCCAGCTTTACTTCTTTATAAGACGCTTGCACCGTGGAGTGGATTTTTTGGACAAACTCCAAGTGCTTTTTGTCTGCCTCTGTGATTTGTGCGATTACATTTTTTATCGCTTCAAACTCCGGGGTTGCGGCCTCTGTATCGTCTATCTGCAACTTTAGCTCAAGCAACTCATCAATCAGCGGCTCGCGTTCGTCGAGGAGATTAAAGTAGGCTTCCAGCTCTGCCTCTTCGTTTTGCTTTTCTCCCGTCAGCCCCAGAGAATTTGTCATCTCAAATATCTCGTCAGCCAGTTCCTTTGCGTGCGCTAATGTGTCCATTATTGCGCGCCGAATGCAAACAAGCTGTCCATTTGTGCATGTGCCTGTGCCATCGCCGCTTCCATCCGCCCAAACATGGCGAAGAAGTGATTTTCTCTGCGAAGGAGATGTGCTTGCATCGCGTCCATGCGGCGGTCGTACTCGCGGAGTTGGCGAGACATTATGTTTTCGGAAACCATAAGCCCGCGGGTGTAACCTGCACGTTGGCGCAGTGAGCCGTTATCGTCATCTGCAAAGGTGCGCAACAGGTCATCCAATCGATTGCCCAAACCAATATATGGCGCACGGTCATTACGCTGTTGGATGGTGGTACGCTCTGTCATGCCGGCCTCGTAACCGGAGCGGGCAAAGAGTGCCTGTACGCGGCTTGGGTCCTCTTCCAACGCGGCACGTAGGCGGCTTTCGTCTATCTGCAATACGCCGATTAGTTGGTCGCCCGGTGCGCCGTCGCGTCCGACTGTGGTAATGCCCACATTAAACATAGAAATCTGGTCAAGCGGACGGCCGTTTTCGTCGCGAGAAAGCACTACAGGGTTAAACATAGCTTGGCGGATTTGGTTATGCATGTTGCGGATGTCGCGGTCGCGGTGAAGGAGACCTGTACGAGCTTGCTCTTCCCAGCGTTCGATTTCGCGGTCGCTCATGCCTTGGCGTTGTTCATCTGTGAGTGGCTCAAAGAATGCACCACGGCGGCTGTTGCCGGCGCGTGGACGCTCTGTGGTATGCAATGCGTTAAGCTCACGTATAAATGCGTTGTACTGCTCCACAAAATCGCGGATGGCTTGCATTGTATCTTCTATATTACGTTCAGAACTGATATTGAAAATCGCGTAGTCATAGTCGCTGTTTGCTATTGTCCTGTTGATGTCGCGTGTGAGTGTGATGGTGGTGCCGTGGATGTCAATGTTGTTTGACGCTTGTTCTATACGCATCGGCGCACCGCCACGTCCGTCTGGGTCGTAGTATACGACAGCGTTTTGCGCACTTTGGGTGATTCTGTCGTCTCTTCTCATTACGTTGTTTCCGTTAACGGTGTCGTATACGTTGCTTCTTCCATCATCAGAAATTTCATAACGCCCGCTTACGTTGATGTTTGCCAAGCCAAGCAAATCCATCACGTCCTCATTACCTGTGATGATACTCGCATGGTCTCCCGAACGTCTGGATACCAGTGAGAACGTATTGGTGGCTTCATCAAAAACCATACGCACATCACTATTACTGTTAGAAGCGTTAACACGATTCATAAACGCACCCAGTGTCAATCCAACTTCGGCATTAATATGATACTCCGCACCTGTTTCCATGTGATTACCCATACGGATGGGGTCTCCACTGGTATGACCTAGGTCTGCCAGAGTCACGTTCCAGATGGTACGTGTTGTATTTGTACCTGCCTGGTCAGCTGCCATACCATTAAACGTTTCGAAAGAATCGTTTATGCTTGCTACGGTTGAGGTTGTAACAAAGAGAGATTGCAATAATTCTCTTCCTGCTATGCCTGCGGCATCTGCATCGCCATCGTAGTATCCCAAAGCACCGATTGCTCCATCAGGAGTAGCCGCACGGAAAATAAGGTTATTACCGTCACGACTAACGGATGTACCGGTCACAGCATCCATAGCAGTCCACAGCTCTTCCAATGGCGTGGTTGCGGTTACATAAAGAGTTACATCTTGACCACCAATGGTAAATGTAAGGTAGCCTGTGAAATCTTCAAATCCGGATATTTCATTTATATACGTGATATTGCGAACACCATTGCTTAAAGAAGGGGAAACACCATCGGTGTGTGCCCTGTTACCTACAGGCGAGCCGTCAGTAGGCATCCCGATAAAACGCAACATATCTGCATCGCCGCTCATGCCTGGTATTATGTCAGTGTTAGTGGCACCATTTATACGGAATCTTCCCCCGCTAAAGCTTGCCGTTACACCGGCAGGTGTATTGTCATTAACAAGTTGCACCAAATCATCTATGGTTGTAGCGTTGGTTATAGTATGGTAGTTAATGCCATCGAAAGATATTTGTCGCGTAGCTGTGGCAGGGTCGTCAATACGGTCATTTGTAACACGCAGTGCTTCAAATACGGAATTACTTCCGGTCATTTGCGTAAGTTGCGGCAATGCATTACCCGCCGTAGAGATTGTACCACTGGAACTTATGTTTTGGCGGAGATTGTCGAGACCCATACCTGCCAATACACCCCAGTTGCCTGTTTCGCTCGTGCGGATGGTTGCATTTTCGCCTGTGCCTATAGCTTCCATCACAAAGTTGCCGCGCATGGTATCAAAGCTCACGCGCACACCCGCTTCGGAGTTATTGATTCTATCCATTACTTGCTGGATGGAGTCAGTGGTGTTTACTCGTATATTTACATCGTTTATGCGCAATGTCGTATGCCCTGTATAGCCGGTGCCGGGCATTTGGTTGCCGGCGATGGTGCGTATACTCTGGCTTGTGTTGAGGTTTCTGTTATGTGTTGTACTGCCGCGTGCAATGTCGCCCTGTGCCGCTTGATGGACTCGTACACTAAACTCGCCCGGGCGAGCGTTGGAGTTTGCACGCACAGATATACCGTCTGTGCTACCACCGTTTCTGGCGGTGACGGAGGAGGACATCGTATTCCAAGTATTGGCGTTTGTTATAGAACCTTCACGCAAAAAGTCCGTATTCTGTGAACGGAAGTCATTTGTGCGAGTCATAGTACTGCGCAAAGCCTCCTGCCGCCATTGTATCATGGTACGTCTGCGAGTGAGACGCTCCATCCTCATGCTTTCAGCACGCATTAGTTGGTTTACCATTGCCTGTGTATCCATACCGGACGTGAGGCCTGTAAATCTCATTGGGCTCGAATTCATAAAGTCCACCTCTGTCTTATTATATTTTATGCTATAATATTCTCTAACCTGTTTATCGGCATTTTACGCATAAAATTTAACAATGAATTTGAGGGCGTGTTTTTATGAACAAAAAAACTATAAACTCGCTGGAATTTCCTAAGATAATTGATATGCTCGTGCAATGTGCAATATCGCCGCTCGGCAAAAAACGCTGTGCAAAAATACTGCCCTTGACACATCTTGACGACATAAACCGCGCCCAAAAAGAAACAACAACTGCCGCGAGTTTGATTTTAAATAAGGGAAGCTTGCCATTGGGCGGCATCAGCGATATAGCCGGCGCAATCACCCGTGCGGCGGCGGGCGGCACACTCATGGCAGAAGAACTCTTGCAGGTAGGGGAATGCCTCTATGTGTTCAAAAAAATTGCAATGTATTGCCATTTAGATGTTTTGGTCTTAACCGCTCTAGCCCACTATTTTCAAGGGATAGCGACAATCGAGCCACTGGAAAAAGAAATCACTCGTTGCATAAAGCCTTCGGGCGAAATCGCCGACTCCGCCAGCCAAAAACTTGCCGAAATCCGCCGTAACATCCGTATAGCTCACGACCGTGTACGCGACCATCTACAAGGAGTAATACACTCTGCTTCATATAAAAACATGTTGCAAGAGGCTATTGTCACTCTACGCGGCGACAGATTTTGTGTGCCTGTAAAGGCGGAGTATCGCGGCTCCTTCCCGGGTATGGTGCATGACCAGTCATCTACGGGTGCGACAGTTTTTATGGAGCCACTCAGTGTGGTGGAGCTTAACAATAAAATCAAAGACCTACACTTCGAAGAAAAGCGCGAAGAAGAAAAAATCCTGCAAAAACTAAGTGGTCTTGTAGGGGAAAACAGCGAAATCCTGGATGCTAATATGGAGCTTGTCACCATTCTCGATACCATCTTTGCCAAGGCCGAACTCTCACTGCAAATGAAGGCAACAGAGCCGATTTTTAATACCCGCGGATATGTCAACATAAAAAAGGGGCGGCATCCACTGCTTGACCAAAACACCGTCATGCCCACAGACATCTACCTCGGCGGTGATTTTTTCATGTTGCTTATTACGGGGCCGAACACGGGCGGCAAAACCGTTTCGCTAAAAACAGTGGGGCTTTTTACGCTCATGGGACAGGCGGGTCTGCATATACCCGCATTTGATAACTCGGAGCTTGCCGTTTTTGATGATGTGTTTGCCGACATAGGCGATGAGCAGAGTATAGAGCAGAGCCTTAGCACCTTCTCATCGCATATGACAAATATCGTCAGCATATTAGAAAACCTGCATCACAATTCCCTTGTATTGTTGGATGAGCTCGGCGCGGGTACAGACCCTACAGAGGGTGCAGCTTTGGCAATCGCACTCCTTTCTCATCTGCATGTACGCAAAATCCGCACAGTTGTCACTACACATTACAGTGAGCTAAAGCTCTACGCGCTTTCTACCGAAGGTGCAGAAAACGCAAGCTGTGAGTTTAATGTAGAAACATTGCGCCCCACATATCGACTGCTCATCGGTATCCCGGGCAAAAGCAACGCCTTTGCCATAGCAAAACGCCTCGGTCTTTCCGACAAAATAATAGAAGATGCACGCGCCCTGCTTTCGCAAAAAGACATCCGCTTCGAGGATGTCATCACCGACTTGGAGGCGAGCAAAAAGCTTGTATTGCTCGAGCAAGACAAGGCCGCCGCCGCCGCACGCGATGCAGAAAAGCTACAACAAGACGTAGCAAAGTTGGAAGAAAAACTGCGCACCCAAAAAGAAAAAATCCTGCAACAAGCACGCGAAGAAGCGGCAGAAATACTGCGCAACACAAAAAAAGAAGCCGACGCAGTCATCGAAGGTATGAAAAAGCAAGAACTCGAAGAAGCCCGCCGCCATGCCCGCGAGGGACTGACTGCTCTGGAGTCTGCCATAGCCCCCACCATAGAAAAACCACGTCATGCACCCCCACAAAACCTACGCCGAGGTGACCGCGTATACATCCACTCAATGCAACAGCAAGGCACAGTCCAAACGCCCCCCGACCCAAGCGGTGAGACCCTAATCCAAGCAGGTATAATGAAAATAAAAGTACATGTCTCCGACCTATCCCTGGACGAAAAACCACCGGAAGAAAAAGCCGCCGCATTCATAAAAAAAAGAGCCTCCATGAAGTCTCTTAACATCTCTCCCGAAATCGACCTGCGCGGCCTCATGCCGGAAGAAGCCGTTGCCCAAGCAGAATCCTATCTGGACGAAGCATTCCTATCCGCACTCTCCACCGTTACGCTCATCCACGGAAAAGGCACGGGTGTATTGCGCAAAGCCATCCAAAACATGCTAAAGCATCAGCCGAATGTCAAGGAATTTCGTCCCGGCAAATACGGCGAAGGCGAGGACGGCGTAACAGTCGTGACCTTTAAATAGAATCATCCATATCGTCTTTAAAGAGTGCGGCCTCTTCCAGTGAGAGTGTGCGCCTTAGTTGATAAGCCGTTGAAATGTCCATTTCGTTGCTTGCCACTTGCTTTTCGATTTGGTGTTTTTGGATTTGGATTGCAATAAACTCCAGATGGTATTTGTCATACACCTTCATACATAGCAAGGATTTTAAATTATTATGCTCCAGCCCCAGCACGGTTTTTAGGCTTCGATGGGATGTTTCTTTTATGTCGATGATTGTTTCTTCGCCTTGCAGATATTTAAAATATGAGAGCAATAGCGCGGATGTTTCGTCGTTTTGCCCCTCGGATTTGATTAGCTCAATGGCTTGGGCTATTACTTTTTCCAAGGCATCGTTTTCTGTGGGGGGATTACCCTTTGCCATTTTTGGCAAGACGATATTTGCAGTGACAATCGTAAGCACTATTACACCACTGCTAATCAAAAGCACCATATCGCGTGCAGGAAAATTTTCGCCCGTTGCTATGGTCAGCGGTATGGCAATACAAACAGCCAATGTAAGCCCGCCGCGCACACCGGAAAACGCAAGCACCAATGCGTTTTTGCGGTCTATAAATAAAAATGAGTACAAAAAACGTATGAGCATAAACACCAATCCAACAGCAAAGACATATATCACGGCTGACATGTCAAAATCTGCTCTGAAAATATCCGACACCAACATACCCAACATGATAAAAATAAGGCCGTTAAGCACAAATGTGATGGTATCCCATGTGCCTTCGGAGCTAAAACGGATTTGTGCTTCGGAGGCGTTCATCAGCCTTGGGGACAGGTGCTTGTGGATGATTGCGCATACCACCACGGCGAGGATGCCCGATACACCTAATCGCTCTGCACAAATAAACACCAAAAAAGGGGTGATGATTTGCAGGAGGGTATAGATGTTCAGCTCCTCTATGTTAAGACGTTTTAGGGATTTGATTAAAAAATGCATGGCCGCCGCACCTGCCGCACCCACGGCAATACCACCAAGTGCAACAAAAGCAAAACCAACAGCCACATCAGCCAAGTTGAAAACACCACTAATCGCGGCAATCAGCGCGAAGTTATATACCACCAGCCCGCTTGCATCATTAAAGAGGGACTCACCCTCGATTAATGATTTTACCCTCTCGGGCAAGTGGATTTTGTCGGTGATGGCCTTTACGGCGACAGCATCCGTAGGCGACAGCACCGCCGCGAGTGCAAATGCCACCACGAGTGGGATACCCGAAATTATAAAGTAAATCAAAAGCCCGCCCACCACCGTATTAACCAGCACAAGCCCGATAACAAGCAATAAAAGAGGTTTTTTTAGTGCATAAAGCTCACGGATTTTATATTTTTGCCCATCGGCAAAAAGAATCGGCGCGATAAATATAAGCATAAAAATCTCTGTTTCGATTTCGAATGAAATAGGCAAAAAAGCCGCCGCCGCACCCAGTGCGATTTGTATGATTGGCATAGAAACTTTGCGCATAAAAACATGCAGAATATACGAAAAAAATACCAATGCCAACATAATAAGTATTATTTCTATAGCTTGCATCGACTCACCCCATCCTTATTTTATACTCAAACTGCCCCAGCGGTAAAGCAAAAACCTGTACCTCTACGTCGTTTCTTGTGCGAATATCACCGTGATGCAGATACACCACAGTTGGCATATCCAATTCATAAAACGCCAATTCCATCAGCGACAGCGTGGTACCCTCGGCATGAGCAGGCAGATAAATTGTCTGAAAACGCGGCAAAATTTGTTCCAGTCGGGCGGTATCGTTTGGATGCGGAGGTGTGGTCAGCAACAGCGAGGCACGGCGCACTGCATATCTATCCAGATAGTCTATTAGTTGAATCTCACCGCCATGTGGCGCACCGAGTACGAGGGTATCCCCACCCAGGCGTTTGACAGTATAGTTTTCAAATTCTGTCAATTGCATCCGCATTGGGTTTTGATGGAAAAACACTGCCGCAATAAGCAAAGCAATACTCACGACAAAATAACCCATCCGCTTTTTCAGTTCATCCCCAAAGGCATGAAAGGCATAGGCAAATGTACATAGCACCATCACAGCGAGCGCGGATACCATCAAATTTCCACCGCCCGTAGTGAGCATAGCAAACGGCAACTCCGAAAAAAAGACCGCGGCGGCTTCATAAAATCGCAAAATAAAATAAACTACACCCGACAATAACTCCGCTCCGGGCATAAAAACCAATCCAATAAGCCCTACCAAAATTCCGCTCACAATAATCAACGCAACCGTAGGCGCGACGACGAGATTACCAAGCACACTATATAACGGAATTTCAAAAAAGTGATGCGCAAATACAATATATGTAGAAACCACCGCCGCTGTACCTACAGCAAGCTCCGTCTGCAACATCCTCGGACAATTCAGCATTGCAAGCAATCTCTTAACAGGCTGTGTAAGTACACCAATCCCAAACACCGCAGCAAAGGATAGCTGAAACCCCACATTAGACAAATACAGTGGTTCGTGCAAAAGCAAAACAATCCCCGCAAACGATACAGATGCAAGCAAATCATAATCACGATAAAAGAGCTTTGCACCAACCAGCACACCACCCATGGTGACAGCACGCACGGTAGCCACCGCCGCACCCGTCATCAGGCAGTACAAGACCATCACCGCTATGACAATACCCACACTGCGTCGCTCTGCCACTACCAAAGAGAGCAGTCTGTTTGCCGCGAGCATAAGCACCGTGATATGCAAGCCCGAAATAGACAATATATGAAAAATACCCATCACGCGATACAAATCCGCCAATTCCCTATCTAAATCAAGCCTATCGCCAAGCACCATGGATTTTATGACAGCGGACTCACGCTGTGGCAGGATTTGGTCATAGACGGAGGCAAGGGAGTCACGGAACTCGCGCAAAAACACCATGGGTGTACGCCGCACATCGCCGCGGTTAATATTTTCCGGCCACATAGTCGCGTCTATTTTCTGGGAACGCAGTTGCTGGAATTGATGACCGAGCGGGAGTAGTTCTCCCATCATAGTGACCTCTTGACCGAGTCGCACATGCGGCAGATGTGGCCTGATATATGCCATCACACGCACCCTTCTTCCTGTAGAAGGATGCAACCCACGCACTACGGCACGCTGATTGCCACCTGCGGTATATCCCGTATCGACCACCACCCCGCTAAAGGCCACATCTGCAATGATTTCATATGTATGAGAAAAAACACTCTGCTCCACCCGCCATGCCCCCACCACAAAGAACACGGCAAAAATAAAAACAGGCTTGTAACGATAGACCCAATACAGCACCACACAAGCAAGCAAAGCAAAAAAAGGCATAGTAATCCCTGCAATAAAAAAACCAAATGCCCATACGATAGGTCGTTTTATTGCATGTTTATTCATATTCAACAGGAGGCACAAAACCCAGCATAAACGACTCGTCCATGGTAAACCCAATGTCAAAATCATTCACACCATGGAAATCATCTCGCCGTTCCGATTCTATAAGAAAAAACACACGGTTGTAGGCCGGATTGTTTGCCAACACAGTGTGGGTGATGGATTTTAGCATCAGTAATGCCTGTGCAGGTGTACCATTAAAATTTCTATGAAAATCCAACGAAAAGTCTACATATATACCGGGATTGCGTGGCTCGATTAGTACAGTACGAATCTGTGTTTCCGGCGGGATGAGCGGCATTATGCCCGGCTCATTTTGCAGTTCAATCATACGCTCCAGCATAGGTGTGGTGCGCATATGCTGGTCTACATCCGCCATGTGATAGTTTATTGAGATAAGCCCCTCGCCGCTTTCGTCCACAAAATAAAAAGTAAAATCCTCGGCCATACGCTGTGTAGGCGAAATGATGGGGCTGTTTGCAATAGACTCTACTGTCTGTAGCCTTTCGCCGCTTTCCGACCTAAAAATCACGCCATCCACAAATGGCAACCCACTCATGGTAAGGGTAAACGCGGAGCGGAACAATGCACCCTCTACAGGCGACATTTCTTCATATAAATCTGAAAAAGACGCGACCAAAAATGCATCTTCGTTTACATACACATCCGTCAAAAACTCATTTAACGAAACATTTGTCCCCGGCCACAGTCCTGCCAAATCCGTATCATCCGGCCCTGCGGCCATATATGCAAATAACGCCTCCATCTGCTCATATATGCTCCCCTGCGGAAAGTCACGTTGCTCAGGCTCCAGCCGCCCTTGCAACACATTAAAAAAGTAAACACTCATCCGCCCTGCACGCTCATACTCAAATGTGCGGCTCAAAAAAAATCCAAGCACCACAGTAAACAAAATAAAGCATAACGCCGCTGAGATTACAATTATATTTTTTTTGGTAAAAAACTCCATACTAGCTCATCCTTATCGGCAATCTAATCGAAAACTGTGAACCCTCGTCAGGGCTCGATACTATCCTTATGCTTCCGTTATGCAAAAGCACCGTAGTCCGCGATATTGCAAGCCCAAGCCCCGTGCCGCCCGTATCGCGGTCGCGGGTTTTGTCCACCCTATAAAAGCGATTAAATATTTTATCTTGCTCTTCTTCCGGGATACCTATGCCCGTATCTTGGATTGTGATATAGGCATTTTGGTGGTCGGAGTCTACGGCAACTTTTACAGTCCCGCCACCGGGGGTATATTTTATGCCATTCTCGACAATATTTGAGATAGCGAGTGCGAGCTTTATTTCGTCTGCGTCTATTTGCACGGGGCGCACCTCTTCGTAGAGAAGTATTACCTTTTTCTGCTCGGCCAAGGGTGCCAGACGTTTTAGGATGTCCTCCACCAGCTCATTTATGTCGGTCAATGCGATGTTAAGGCTCTGCTCACGTTGCTCCACCTTTACCAGAGCGAGCAAGTCCGTGGTGATGTTTACCATACGGTCTACCTCGTTGTTTATGTCTTGCATAAACTCGCGAGAGACCTCCTCGGGTACGGAGTCTTGGCTGAGGATACTCTCACTCAGCACTTTTATGGCTGTGAGTGGGGTTTTTAACTCATGGGATACATTTGAAACAAATTCTTCACGAGTTTTGTCCACCTGCTCCAGTTTTTCTGTCATATCGTTAAAGGTGCGCGAAAGTATGGAATACTCGTCACGGCTGGAAATCGGAATACGCAGATTTAGCTGTCCCGCAGACATACGCTGTACCACACGCACAATCTGCCGCAGAGGTGCGATGAGCCTATGCGACATAAAAAGCACCAAAAGCCCAACCAAAAGCCCTACTGCAAGAGAATACAGATATAGCCGCGTTCTGATTTCTGCCAAGGACTGAAAAATATCCTCCACACTGTCTACCAAAAGCACGGCACCCACTTCGCCACTGTAAGTGTCACGCGCAGAAATCGCGATTTTCAAGACATATTCATCACCGCGATACAAAACAGGAGCCACACTCCTGCCATTCAGCACTTCCAGCACCTCACGTTGCAAAAGCGTCTGCCCCACCAGTGTATCATCCATAAAGCGGTTTGTATCGTCAAGCACACGAGCAGAAGGGTCTACCACTATTATCCTTGCACCCGTCTGTGACTGGTGGATGTTTACACGGCTCCGCAACTGTGCCAGAGCCGCAGGGCTTTGCAGTCCTTCGAATGTAAAACCCGTCACAATATCACTGACCACTGCCGCACGAGGGCTTATCTCACCAATCCTGTCAGTTATAAAATATTCCTGTATAAAGGCCATGATTGTGACATTAAAAATAAGCAACGGCACAATACTCAGAGCCACATAGCTCAGAGCCAGCCGCCACCGTATGCTGTGATACCATGGCAGTTTATCTGTCATCTAAAGTAATAACCTACTCCCCATTTTGTATAAATGTATTTTGGGTCGGACGGATTTTCTTCTATTTTTTCGCGCAGGCGGCGTACATGTACGTCCACAGTCCTTACGTCTCCTGTATTGTCCGCCCCCCATAACTGCGAAAGCAGAGCCTCGCGTGTATATACCTTACCCACATTGACCATCAAAAACTCCAACAAGTCATATTCTTTTGCAGTGAGATAAATCTCTGCATCCATGACAAAGGCACGACGCGCCTGTGTATCCATAGATACATCACGCACAGTGATTATATGAGTTTTTGCCATTGGCTTTTCTCTTGCCGAGCGACGCAGTATTGCCTTGATTCTTGCTTTTAGCTCCAGGATGTTAAACGGTTTTGTGATGTAATCATCTGCACCATATTCCAGCCCCATGATTTTATCCATATCGTCGCCTTTGGCCGTTACCATCACCACCGGCACCGCACTAAACTCACGGATTTGGCGACAGACATCAGTGCCTTCGATTTTCGGGAGCATTACGTCGAGGATGATGAGGTCGTATACATTGTCACGCGCCATCTGCAACGCCTCTTCGCCATCATAGGCCATGTCGACCTTCATACCGTCTTGTTCCAGACTAAATTTTATACCCTTTACGATGTTTTTTTCATCATCTACGACCAAAATATTAGCCACAATCTCACCTCAAAATAAAGATAGAAAGGAATATGTTTATGACAATTTCCAAGAAAATGTCCATACTTGCATTATATCTTCTAATAACACAAATTACCAGTGTCTATGCGGAAGAAATAGAAATGCCTCCCCCGCCCGTATATACGGCAGGTGCGGTAGTATTGATGGATGCGGCGACAGGGCTTGTTTTATATGAGTCGGAGGGCAACACCCCTATGTATCCTGCCAGTATTACAAAGGTGATGACTGCTCTTGTAGTCCTTGAGCATGTTCATGACCTCACCGAGCGTATAGAATTTTGCGATTATGCCATATTTTCGTTTAATCGCAACTCCAGCCATATTTCTATGGACGTAGGCGAGACACTTAGTATATACGAAGCCTTGCACGCCCTGATGCTGGAGTCCGCAAACGAGGTCTCCATAGCCTTGGCCCTGCATATAGCAGGCGGCGTAGAAGAATTTGCAGATTTGATGAACCGCCGTGCAGCTTCGGTGGGAGCCGCTAACACAAATTTTGTAAACCCCAGCGGTCTGCCTGCCCGCGGACATGTTACCACCGCCTATGATATGTCACTCATCATGCGCGAAGCCGTGAGAAACACTATCTTTCGTAACATAATATCAACGGTGCGTTTCGACATCCCCCCTACCGAACGCCAACCCGAGACACGCCATTTGCTTAACACAAACCAACAAATCCGCCCATCCGTTTTTTACAACCCCGACGTAGTAGGCGGGAAAACAGGCTGGACAACACCCGCAGGCAACACCCTCGTAACCTTTGCCCAAAACGACAAAGGCAGGGGGCTGATTACCACCGTACTACAGGGTGACGGAAGCCGCGCCTATGACGATACCACATTATTGCTAAATTACGGCTTTGCACTGCCCATGGAGAATGTAGCGGTGTTCGACTCCACGACATACTCACTTTCCATACCCGTTATGCAAGAAATCGGCGGAAATGATACAGAAATCGGTCGCGTGCGTCTGGCATCCGATACTGATTTGAACTTTGAGCTACCCATGGACTGGTCAAACTCGTGGTTGCGTTATGAGCTATCCGTCCCCGAGACATTAAACGCGCCCATATTCGAAAGCACCGCCGTGGGTCGAGTGGCAGTATATGTACAAAACATCCGCGTGGGCGAAGTCCCCCTCTTTGCAAAAGACTCCATACTTGCCTACACCCCTCCCACCTACGAGACCTATACAAGCTCCGCTCTATACAAATATTACAGCACAGAAAAAGCCCCATTCAGCCTCTTTACCGGATGGTTTGCCTTTCTCAATAATGAATATGTACTGACTCTTGCGGTACCACTCGCACTTTCGCTTTCGTCACTGCTATTCGCGCTTGTGGCAATACTCACTCGCAATCGTCGTCGCATTCGTCGCATTCTTCGTGACAATCGCAACAAATATACTCGTTATCCTCACTATAGGTATAAATAACGTCAAAGACATTTGTTTCCTCATCAAAATAAAACTCGTAACCCATCCGCTCCAAAGCATCCGTTAGAGACAGCATAACAGCACCATCCCACGTCAAAAGGATTTCCTCTTCAGAAAAAATATAGGTATTGACTCCATCAGACACCATGGCTACCCCTGTAGCAGAGTCTCGACTTACCCTATATCCCAACTCTTCAAAAAAACCACGTAGAGGCACATACACTTCGCTACTAAAAACCGCAGGCGTATTGTTAGACAAAATCGGCATGCCATTTAACGCTATCTGCAAGGGTGGAGGCGGAACAGGCTCCGGCTCAGGTTTAGGCAGTTCTTCTTCCACAAAGAAATCGCCATACAAGGTATCAATATCCAAAAAAGGCGCGCTAAGCAGCCTATCCGCAATCGGGATAATTTCTACATTTTCATAGGCTACTGCATCGTCTCCGCTTATGATTCCTATGACCACAATCGCACCCACACCGATGACAACAGCACAAATAATCCCTATGCATCCGTATTTGATGTACTTGGTATACTTTGCAAATTTTTCAGGAATGGTAATTTGGGGCAACTTTGGGAGCTTTTCTTTCAAGCCTTTGATTTTGTCGAGCATAAAAACACCCTACTCCTCATTAAATTCAGATGCCTCTTTTATATATCGCATAAGAAACGTATCCATCTGGTATATATCCAGCGGCTTTGAGGCATAATCCGTAAAGTCGCCGTCTGTATAAGATTCTGTCATTTCGCTGAAGGCATTGGCGGTCAGTGCGATGATGGGGTGGCTGTAGCCCATTTCCCTTATGATTTTTGTGGCCTCTACACCATCCATGCCGGGCATCATGTGATCCATAAAGATGATGTCGTATATTTCGCCTGATTTTATTTTTTCTATAGCCGCCGCGCCGCTTTCTACCATATCAACATTTATCTCATATGGCGCAAGAAAACCCTCCGCCACATACAAATTAGCCTCTACATCATCCACCACAAGTACTCTGCCGTATGGCATAGGTGTGGGTTGCAATTTTGACAGCCTGGCAAATGGTTTGGCCTTTATATCAGCACCTACCACTGCATTGCCGCATTGCCTTTGCGGTAGCCTTATAGTAAACGTGCTACCCTCGCCGAGTGTACTTTCTGCCGTAACAGTGCCATCCATTAGATTGATGAGATGATAGGCGATGTTTAGGCCAAGCCCCGTACCCTCGATTGCGCGATTAGCCTCCACGTTATATCTGGAAAATTCGACACTCAGGCTATCGAGTTGTTCCTGTGTCATCCCTTGTCCGGTGTCCTCTACCTTGATTACAAAAGTTACCCTGCCGTCACATATGTCTTCTGCTCTAAACGACAAATGCACACTGCCCTCCGACGTGTACTTAAATGCATTAGAAAGTATGTTATTTAGTATTTGCCTCACTCTTAGTTCGTCACCCACCAAGCGGGCGGGCAACTTTTCGTCCACATCTAATTTGAGGTCTATTTTTTTGTCACCGATATAAACCTGGTTTAACTGTATGGTGCTTAAAATCATGCAAATTGTGTCATACGCGGCATGTATAATCTCCATTTTTCCCGCTTCAAGCTTCGTAAAATCCAATATATCATTGATGATAGAAAGCAACAAATTTGACGAAGAATAAATTCTCAGAAAAGCCTCTTCTGTCTCCTTTGAGTGATTGTCTTTTTGTAGCTGCGCCTCGGTAATCCCCAATATCGAATGCATGGGCGTACGAATTTCGTGACTCATGCGAGCAAGAAAACGAGTTTTTTCTTTGTTTGCAAGTTGCTCTGCATGTACGGCTTCTTCGAGTTTTGTCCGCATCTCTTCCAAGAGCTGACGTTCTGCATTTTTAGCCTCTAACAATAACTGTTTTTCATTCTCTTTCATCTCTAATAATAACTCAAGCCTTGTAAGCTCCAGTTGCATACCATCAATATCGCGCTCCATACACCTCTCCCCTTAAAAACACCCTGTTTTGCGCGTCATTTACGTTGCACATATATTTTCGAACGAAATATTCACATCAATAACACTGTCGCCCACTAACATAGGCAAACAAATCACTTTTTCTGCATTCATTGTGATGTCTATTTCATCACCTTCTATACAGATAGGAGTGGATATTTTCATAAATACATTCATAGCCGAAAAAGCCGTCGCCGCATGGGCGGTTATCATGTTTGTCAGTTCCCCCAAAGCACTTTTTGCCATTTCATCCAAGCTGTTTGTTGCGTTGTCCGTCATAAACGAAGCAAGTTTTGTGGCATGTTCCTTTTCAATAACATATACGACATTCCCTTTTAAGTCTCCGACCATGCCGACGATGATGATAATCCCGGAACCCTTAAAGGTCTTGCCCTTTGCTTGCAAGTCACTTTTGCTGACATTTTTGAGACCGAGTAGCGGCATCACAACATTAAACGCCGCCATAAACGGTGCTACATTTTTTACGTCCATGCGTCAATTTCACCCCTTTTAAACCCAACATTCATAAGCATTTTCCCAAACACTGTTTCTCCGATAACGGTGTATGTGGGATAGTTAAGCGGTGAAATTTTCATATTGTCTCCACGCAAAACAGATGGCGGAGAAACACGCAACCCATACGCCCTGTTGCGCTTGTTTAGCACAGAACAGGCGTTGCCGGCTACGATGTTTGCAAACTCCGACATCGTTTCTACGATTTCGTCATTGCCACTTGGCTCCCTTTTTAAGACAGTTGTAGTAAGTACATGTGCGGTGCTTTTTGACAGACTGATTAACATCTTCCCCGGAAACTCGCCGATAATGCCTATCATAACGGCCACTCCCTCTGTCGTATACTCGCTTTCGCACAAAAATTCTTCTTCATATGTTATTAGTGTTTTTGTGAGGCGATTAAGCCCATCACGCAGTGCCTCTTTGAACACCTCAAAATACTCAGATTTGAGTACAGTAAACAGTTCTTCGGCGGACATAACACGCTCTATGATTGCCACTAAGTCGCCATCGTCTACAGGCTTTTGGATATATCCTGATACGCGGTTGCGCTTTGCCTGTGACACAATTTCGTCGTCCATCATTGAGCTGATTACTATTACACGGATGTCTTTGTTGATTTCGTGTACGGCGCGTGTACACTCCAAACCATCTGTACCGGGCATGGTCATGTCCATGGTCACGAGGTCGGGCATTGTTTCTTTTATTACCTTTTTTACCTCATCCAAACCACCTGCGGAACCCACTACCTCATAACCGTTACGTTCCAAGATTTCGCTAATCAATGCTACCGACAGCGCGGAATCATCTACCACTACCACACGTATGTTTTTCATGACATATCCCCTTAAAATGTAAGCAAATTTTATGGTCGGTGGGGGACTCGAACCCTCGGCTTCCACCATGTCAAGGTGACACTCTACCAGCTGAGTTAACCGACCGCTTTGTGGGTGCGTTAGGATTGTAGCATTTTTGCGTGACAATTGCAAAGACATTGACGTATACTTGGAATATGTCGCACGAAATTATAAAAATAATACCAAACAGCATAGCCGATGAGATGGAAATCACTCCCGGCGATTTTTTGTTGCAAATAAATCAAAAAAAAATAAAAGACATCCTTGATTATCAATTTTTTTCACAAGAAGAATATCTAACACTGGAAATACAAAAGCCAAATAACGAAATATGGGAGCTGGAAATAGAAAAAGATGCGGAAGAAGAACTCGGCATGATTTTTAAACAACCGCTGATGTCTGCCGCAAGACGCTGTGCAAACGATTGTATCTTCTGCTTTGTGGCACAGCAGCCGCAAGGGCTGCGAGAATCCCTCTATGTTAAAGACGATGACATAAGGCTCTCCTTCTTGCATGGCAATTATGTAACCCTCACAAACCTTTCTGATGCAGAAATAACTCGTATCGCAGGATACCATCTATCCCCTCTTCGCATATCCATACACAGCACCGACATTACCCTTCGAAAAAAAATGATGAATAACCCATCCGAAAATCTACACAAAGCCCTTACCACATTTGGTGCAGCTGGTATAAAAATGCATTTCCAAATAGTGCTGTGTAAGGGCATAAACGATTTAGAGCATCTTGACGAAGCCATAACCTTTCTGCGCAACCTAAAAGGGGCAGAGTCCTTAGCTGTAGTACCCTCAGGCCTCACTCGTCACCGCGATGGCCTATACCCGCTCAAGCCATTCACACCCGATGACGCAAAAAATGTCATCGCCCAAATAAATAAGTACAAAAATTTTGTGTTTGCTTCTGATGAATGGTATATTATGGCTGGACAACCACTACCCACATACGAACATTACGATGATTTTCCACAACTGGACAATGGGGTAGGGATGATTAGGCTGTTTGAGTATGAGTTTTTTCAAGGACTAAAGAGAGTTTCCCCCATTACTGCAAAAAACCTTGCTGTTGGAATTATTACAGGCGAGGCGGCGGCAGAATTTATGCGCGGCATTGGCAAAGAGTTTGAAAGGCGACATCCCGCTGTGACAATCAATGTATATCCGATAAAGAATAATTTTTTTGGCGAAAATATAACCGTTAGCGGATTGCTCACGGGTGAGGACATCATCAAACAAGTCAAAGGCCGCGTCTCCGACGACGTGCTTTTCCTGCCGCAGAATGCATTCCGTGACGGCACAGATATTATGCTCGACGGCACCACATTGGGACAACTCTCCGACGCACTCACTATCCCTGTAATCATCGGAAGCACAAATGGCGAGGAGTTTTTTGCCCAATTATCCGAAAGGCGGGTAAAATGAAATTACAATTATGTTTATCACAAAGCTTTAATGATACCCCCTATACCTTCAAAACAGGGATACGTGTGTTTACTTTTGAAGAGGCACTGTATCATGTGTATCACCATTGGCGTGAGTCTGTGGATGAATTTTTGGGGGACAAAATCATCGCATGGGTGACGGAGATTGGTCATTCTTATTTGGCGGCTAAGATGAAAGAACTAGCTGCAAAGGATGGCTTTTCTGCCAAGGTGATGGGATTTTTGCGACTGGCAGAGTATTTTGATGATGACGAGCTGGCGAGTCTGCTTAGCGAACTGGAAAAGTGGGAGCAAAGACGTGAGTGGGAACAACTAAAGGAGCGCGGCGACTATTTTGCACGTAAAAATGAATGCGAGAAGGCAATCCCGCTATATAAGCGTGCGTTACAATACGATGATAGCAATGTCGCGATTTTAAACAATCTTGCAGTGCAATATATGCAATCCGGAGCTACGAGCGAAGCCCTGTCGTTTTTAATTAAAGCGTTGTCATTAGAGCCCCAAAATTTCTCAGTTATGCTACATTATATAGAGGCGGCGATTTTGCACGGAAGCTTTGACAAAGCGGCAAAGACAATAAAAAAAGCTTATGCATTACAACCCGACAACGCTGATATTTCCTATCTGCTCGGCTTGATGTCCTATGAAAAAAAGGACTATCCTGCCGCACTTTTACATTTCGAAAAAGCCATCGAGGCAGACAAAACCGTACCCTATTATGTATTTAAAGCCGTGGACATCCACCTGCAAATGCGCCGGTATGAGAAGGCACATACCACACTGCAAAAAATAACCACTCGTGATACAGGCTACTATGCTAAAGAAGCCGAAATCTACCATGCATGGGGCGACATAACTCGTGCCATACGCAGTATGAACGGCTCACTAGCTCTCACCCAAGACCCCGAAGCGACCCAATATGCACGCCTCGCCGCCTACCACCGCCAAGACTACGACATGCAACTCGCCGAAATCGCAATAAAAAAAGCCCTAACCATATCCCCCGAAAACAATATAGTCCGACTGGAAAATGCACGCATAAAAAAAGGCCTGGGTCGCACACGCGAATACCAAACCTCATTAAACGAAATTTTAAAATCCTTCAAAGAAAGCTATAGGACAGACTAACCCTCCAACAATCTCGCAATCGCACCTTCTAAAGAAGAAATAGCGTCATTTAATTTATCCACCAGATGTTTGCAGTCCTCTTCTTTTTTTGCTAAAATTTCAATCTCATTTGTAATCTCTTGCACAATAGGGAAACCCAAGTTGGCCGCCGTCCCACGTAGCGCGTGTGCCGCAGAAATAACTGTAGCATATTCGTCTGCAAGGACAGCACTCGTCACATCTGCAGCCATTTTAGCCGCGTCAAACTTGCCCAATAACCGTTGGTACAGCTTCATATTATCCATGACGCGAGCTTTGCCGCTCACCACGTCAATATCAGGCAAAAACGAAGAATAATCCATACTAAGCACCCCTTACATAACGTTTTTTGCATTGTAACATAAAAAAATAAAAAATCAAAACAGGAGGTCATTTCATATGTGTAATACCAACCTGTGCAATAGCCGCATTCGCACATCACGCAATCTAAAGCATTTTACCGAAGCTGATAGCCCCTCCCCACATGTCGGGAGGGGTTTAAAATGCCCATTAGGCGAGGAGGAAAAAACATATGTACACATTTAAAAAAGCAACATGTGATGACATCAACGCGCTTGCAGAAATCCGAAGTGAGTTTTTGATGGCCATCGAGAACTCACCGACAAAAGAGATGCACGAAAAAATGTTTTTGGCAAACAAGGCATACTTTGAGGACGCAATCCCCAATGATAACTTTGTCGCATGGATTGCACTGGATGGTGACAAAATAATTGCGACGAGTGGTTTATCATTTTCTGTTGTGCCGCCAAACATGAGCTGTCGCGACGGCAAAGTAGCATATATAATGAATATGTATACCATTCCAAAATATCGCAACCAAGGGCTTGCATCCGAACTGTTCAAGAGGATTATGGAAGAAGCACTGGCACGCGGATTCAAAAAAATCACACTCAATGCCACTGACGAGGGCAAGCCCGTATACAAAAAATTCGGATTTAAAGATGTAATAGGAGACATGGAGAAATATGGAAATCTGGAACAATAACGACATATACTTAACCGAGCAACTGGTAAAAGAACCCACAGCACTGCAAAACGCCACAAAAAAGATAAGAGCCACCCCTTATCCTCCAATGGAAGTATCCCCTGCCCAGGGCAAATTTTTGTATCTTTTGGCAAAGATACAAAATGCTTCTCGAATTTTAGAAATAGGCACATACTACGGCTACAGCACCATCTGGCTTGCCAAGGCTGTCCCGGAGGGTGGCGTGGTAGTCAGTATAGAGCAAACCCAAGCCTTTGTAGAAATGGCAAAAGAAAACATAGCAGAAGCAGGGCTTTATGAAAAGGTACAACTGCACCACGGCGATGCCTCATTGATTTTATGTAATTTCATAGACGAAAGCACTTCCCCATTCGACATGGTCTTCATAGACGCACACAAACCCAGCTACCCAAAGTATCTAAACCTATGCCTAAAACTATCAAAGCCCGGCACAATAATAATAGGCGACAATGTAATCCTGGGCAGCGAAATCTCACTGGCAACAAACCCAAAAGCGGAAGGTGTCCGCGATTTCATACAAAATCTATCCGCCGCAGACGATATAGAATCCACAGCATTGCAAACAGTAGGCATAAAGGGCTATGACGGCTTTACCATCGGTGTTGTAGGCCCCGCCAAATCAAAAACCCCGCAACCACTGAAAATCCAGTGATTACGGGGTTTATACTGAGCTGGAAGGATTTGAACCTTCGAATGCAGGAGTCAAAGTGTTGAACAATCCGTTTTGCGGTATTTAGTACTGTGTCGCAACTCCTTGTTTTATAGGGTTTTTCTATTTTTATTTTTTGTAATGACAGGTAAAGTTTAGTGTTTATTTGCCACAGTAAACACTAAATAAACACCAAAAAGGATTGACATGTTAATAACTTTTACGTATAATGAAAGTACCGAGAGGGGATATTAACATTGTATAAAGTATACTTCTATAAAGACAAAAACGGTAACTGCCCCATAATTGAATACATTCGGGATTTATCCAAACGGCGCGACAAAGATAGTCGTATAAAACTTAAAAAAATCCAAGAATATATAAATTATTTGCAAAAAGAGGGCAAGCAAGCCGGAGAGCCATATATTAAACCCCTTACTGATGAAATATGGGAATTAAGACCGATAAAGGATAGGATTCTATTTACGGCGTGGGATGGAAAAAGATTTATGTTACTTCATCATTTTGTGAAGAAAACACAAAAGACACCACCCCGCGAAATTGCACAAGCAAAGCGCAACCTAGCAGATATAAAAGAAAGGGGCTTAGATAATGGACAATGATATGGAATACGAACGCGCCATAGAGCAAGCAAAGGTTAATTTAGCTGATATTCGGGAACGTGGTGAAGATGCTATTGGCGGGAGTTGGGATGATTTAGAAAAAGAATTATTTACCCCGGAAGAAATAGCCGCCAGCGATTTAAGGGTAAACATGATGATTGAAATAGCCCATGCAAGAAAAGAGCGAGGCATTACTCAAAAAAAGTTGGAAGAACTTAGCGGCGTAAAACAACCCATAATAGCCCGGATGGAAAAAGGTAGTACCAAACCGCAACTTGATACTATATTAAAGGTATTAGCCCCATTGGGTAAAACCTTATATATTGGTGACTTGCCTACCGCCAAAGCATAAAAATAGCCGATTCCGCTAATGTGGAGTCGGCTTTAACTTTACATAGATTTTGATTGTATGGATTGCTTCCGTGTAAATAGCGGCTTCTTTTGTGCCTTGGGAGTGAGCATATTTTCAGGTGTTATCATCCACCAGTTAAAATCAGCGTAAGTTATCCACATTTTTATATGATTTTATTGTCAGAAACTAGATTTAATCACTCTAGGGCGTGTCGACAATAGCAATCAAGCAATCGACTTAAAATAACCAACAGCACATGCAATATGAACGGCGGCACGGTAAGAAAGGGTGTGTTTA
>WRGY01000110.1 GCA_009786925.1 Defluviitaleaceae bacterium
CCCGCCATACGATGGTATCTGTATGCGTCCGGCTCGCTCACATTAAAGGTACGCATAACATCAAGCATGTGGCTTGTCTCTACGCCAAAGGAGCGTGCGCGGTTAGCGGCCTGCTCTGCAAATTTAATCTGTGCCTCGCCCACACGCGCCACATCGGGCAAGTCCATGTTACCGATGGGATTATCTGTTGCCAGTTGAAATGCGGCGCGGTCAAAAAAAGCTTCTTTTGGTATATTTCCACTCATGGCTTGCATGAATATAACCTTGTCGATATTTACCCTCGTAAGCGGAAGGTCGCGGTCTAGGAGAAAGCGTGCCGCAACGAGATTATCCTGCACATATGCAATCCCTTCTCTGTCGAAAAGCCGCTTCAATGCGCCCTGCAATGCATCCCATGGTGCGCCTTTTGGCGGTGGTGCAGATACTCCGCCACTCATATGTTTAGATTTGTATATATTGTCGAGAGTTATGTCTTGCTCGGCGGCTACTATTTTTTCTATAGCTTGGGGTTCTACCTTTTCAGGCAGTTTATCCCACGCATTTTCCATTGCATTAATGTTTTGGTCGGATACCTGCACTCCGTGTTTGTATAGACTTGTTACGATTTCTTTGGCATTTTCGGGTTGTTGTGTTACTTTTTCCATACCCTCGGCGAGTTCGTGGTCACTGATAGGAGTCTCTGGCGTTTTATCTATATGATGCATCACACGATTAAAATCTGTAAAACTTACTTTGTTTATATCCAAGCCGCTGTTTACCATAGCGGTCACGGCGGTCTGCCGCCCTGTGCCGGAAGCAAAGTTTTGCGCACGGCGTATAGATTTTATGGCCTGTGCCACCTTTGCCGCTTGCTCTTGACGATGCTCGTCACGCAGTTCTTCGGTTTCTCTCATTTGGTCGAGAGTGTTTGCCACACCTCGCAGTCCGTCAAGGGCAGACTGAACACCCCGCCCGATTTGTTTTTTCATTGCAGGGTTTGCTAAATCCTGTGTGAGTTTAAAGCCGGTACGCGACATTTGCACCCAAAAACGGAGCGTTTCGCCGACTCGCCCCTGGATAGAAGATGCCTCGGCTGTAAAAACGACCCCATCCTCTGTACGCAAAGTAGCTGTTTCACCACTCAACGACTCATACAGCGCGCTTATTGTTTGTCCCGTTCTCCAGTTTGGTCCTGCACTGCGCTGATTATTATTCGCTTGTGCTACGGCTCCCCCGCTGTGGGTTATAGAAACGTTAAAAGAGTTCATACGCAACCCCTTACATTTTTTGCAATTACCATCTATATGCTTTTCGGTCAATTTGGCCGATTTGTTTAGGGGTAAAATTTAGATGTTTTGGTCTGAACCGCTACAGGCCATATAAACACTGGGCTAACAGTGATTTTCACCCTCTAGTTTTTTTATGACATCAGCGTAGTCCATCGAGTCTACAGCCGCTCTCAACCACAACACCAAATCATTATCACCATCATTGTTGTATTGATACTCATTAAGCTCTGTGACGATGCCGTCTATACGGTTTATGTCATTGCATTTACAAGCCCCCACAAGTTCGGCCAACAGCTGACTGCTCAAAACTTCTGCCTGCTTTTTTTGTTTATATGTCATCAGGCATTCAATCACTTTTTCTACACTGTCAAAAAGCCTTTCCATGTAATGCACAAAGGCGGTATTAAGAGCGTAGATGACCTCCAATTTATTGGTCTTGGCGGCCTCTTCCAATATGCCTGCGATATAAGCCGTTTCTTCTGCACAGATACCGTAGCACGAACCACGTATACCATGCACTGCTGTTATATAATCCGACACATCGTTTTCATCAACGATGCCATCTCTTGCTTTCTCCAAAACAGAAGGAATGTTTTTCATAAATATACGCAAAATTCCTAAATAAATATCCACTTCTCCAAACTTTTGCACACCTTTGTTTAAGTCAATCCCATCCGCTTTAAAGTCAATTTCGGATATTTTTTCTTCTTTATTTAAAACCTCTATGTTTTTGTTGTCACCTGCTACCCATTTCATTAATATAGCGTCCAGCTGATTGCGTTTTACGGGTTTTGAAAGATAACCTTGGAAGCCAAAGCTCAAAAACATATCTTCGTTGCCGGCTATTGCATTTGCGGTGAGAGCGATGATGGGTATATCCCTTGCAGTTTCGATTTTTTTGATATGATGCACTGCCTCGATACCGTCCATCTCAGGCATTATGTGGTCCATAAAAATTGCATCGTAGTGGGTTTCATTATTAGTCAACATTTGTATTGCTTCTTTTCCGCTTCTTGCACAATCTGTTTTTATGCCATACCGCTTTAGCACACCCGCAGCAACCTCAAGGTTTACATCTATATCATCCACTACAAGAACACGAGCATGTGACAGATTGAGCCTGGGATAGCTTTCTTCCGTCTTTTGTTCTTCGGAGTAGTGTAGGTTTTGCAGACTCCTTACGACTCGGGGACTTATGGTGTCCAAATCTACAAACAACTGCCTAACCGTTACAGAAAAAGTACTGCCTTTGCCATATTCACTTTCTGCGATTATTTCGCCATCCATCATCTTAGAAAGCTTTTGGGCAATCGGCAAACCTAACCCCGTCCCCATTATTTTACGATTTGCACCCATATCCGCCTGTGTATACGCATCAAAAACACTGCCGAGAGAATCATCCTTAATCCCTATACCCGTATCCTTTACAACAAAACTGACCCATGCGGAATTTTGCTCACGGGTCAGTGCGATTTTAAGCTCAACAGAGCCTTCTTTTGTATATTTGAACGCATTGGACAAAAGGTTGTTTAAAATTTGCTTTACACGCAGTTCGTCGCCATAGAGCTTTGCAGGGAAATTTTTACACATCGTCAATATGAATTTAATGTCCTTTTCGTTCCTGAACAAAACACTTTGTGCGACTGCATCATTTATCATATTTGCCGTGTCGTACTCGGATTCTACAAACTCAAACTTGCCTGATTCTATTTTAGAAACATCCAAGAGGTCGTCAATAATATCCAACAATGTTGTGCCGGCTCTTTTTATATTCAAAAGCTTTGCATGGTTTGTACCCGGGGTTTCCAGTGACATTTCGGACAGACCAATGATTGCGTTTAGTGGTGTACGCATCTCGTGGCTCATTATTGCAATAAACTCTGTTTTTGCATCACTTGCATCAATGATTTCCCTTTTTTGCCTCTGCAAGAGCAGTTGTAACTCGACACGCTTTTTTAATATTTCAGGGAAAAACGGCTTCTTAATATAGTCTACCGCGCCTTCCTGCAAGGCTCTTAGCTCACTCTCCATGTCGTTTTCTTCCGTCAAAAAAATAACCGGTATGTTTTCGGTTTCTTCATCCGATTTTAGTGTCTTTATTAAAGCCCAACCATCGGTATCGGACAACAAGATGTCTAGCAATATCAACGAGGGTGCTTCCTGTGATATTAGCTCAAACATTTTCTTGCCCGATTCCGCTGTATGGACTGTATAATCGCATAATGCATGAGCAGCGATTTCTAAGGATATATTATTATCGTCTACTACAAGAACAACTTCTCTGTCGCTATTTGTCTTGCTCATCGCTTCCCTGCCTTACTTTTCAAAACTTACCCTTCAGTTTCAGAAGTATGTTTTACTGTAGAAATAATAGAATTTAGGCTTTGGCTCATTACAGAAATACTGATATGAGCCTTGTCGTAGTTTTCCGCAATGCTTTCGATTAGCTCGTTTACGGATATAATCGAATTAAGAGACTGGTTAGAAATCGTATCCGACTCCGACACAACCTCTTTAGACTTTGCGGCCAATGCCCGCACCTCTTCTGCGACCACCGCAAAAGCCTTGCCCGCCTCTCCTGCTCTTGCCGCCTCGATTGCGGCATTTAGTGCAACAAGGTTTGTAGACATAGCTATGGATAGGATGTTGGAAGAAATAACTTTGAACTTTTCAAAGCCATCGTTTAGTGTTGACATACACTCTGTTATTTGTGCAGATTTTGCTTTGATATTTTCAATATCTTTTATCAAAAGATTTGCACTATCCACGTTAGACATCGCGATGTCCAAAACATCTACGATTTCTTCGTTTAGCATCTGTATACAGTTTTGAGAAATATTGTCACCGGCGACTATACTCTTTGCCATCTCCAGACAGGTATCACAGCCACAAGCACCACAGTCAAATGTTTTTTGACGTTCAGTTGTTTTGTTCATGGCTTTAAAGCCTTTGTCTATTTGCTCTTCGTTAAACACTCTAAGCTTTGTGTTTTGAGGGGTATACCGCCTGATGAAATCGTGGATGGACAATGTTTCATCATAGTGCTTTAGCAACTCTTTATATTGCTCCAAGTCGTATTTTCGCTCTACAGATTTTCTGCCCCTGTCCATCATTGTGCTGGATTCAAAGCGGGTGAAATTATGCGCCACGGCAGTACCAAGATTACATCCCTCGCCGCAGTTTAATACGTCAAATACCGTAGGCAAATACTCTTCTCTTTCTTCCGCAAAAGCATCTATTGCCTCATATACAATCCCATGACCTTCTGCCTGGTCAACACGCAACTCTTTTCCAAAATAGAATTGCATATTTTCCTTTAGTCCGCCGGGCATAGAGTACAAGCGTCCAAATGCCGCCTCGGGGTGGTCAAAACCTGCACCTTCCGAAGGAAGAACAATTCCGTTTTCGTATACATACTCAAACAAACGCTTAAATGTGATGTTGTATTTTATATGCCCCGTTGCCTCAAACTCGTGGGCCTTTGCAATACATGGAGATATTGCGGCGATGCTATCCATGATTCTGTCATGTTTTTTCATATAAATCGCCGTACATAGCATTGGGCTGTGTACAGGTGACAAATACTTTATGATATTGTGTTTATATTTCAAAATATAATCCACAATTGCAGGGCAAGGCTGTGTTATTACCGACCTTGGGTTTTCTGCCTCTATGTGACGGATATGCGCCCATGTGCATATATCCGCACCAATAGAAACGTCATATATCGTCCTAACACCGAGCTGTTTTAACCATGCGAGCATTCTTGCTCCTTCGGGGTTAACATACAGTGCAGGTGCTACGAGAATCGAAATGTTGTCACCACGCTCCAAGTCTGCCAAAAAGCGCGTCATGTCATCCTCATAGTCTCTTACCTCATGACGGCAAGTAAAAAGGCAAAAGCCGCAAGCAATACATTTTTCTGAGTTTATTGATACCTTGATTTGCCCATCGTCAGAAAATACATGGTTTGCTCCATCAATCGGGCATACCCTGATACAGCGATTGCATCCTATGCATTTTGATAAATCTTCATTAATAAGTTTGCGCATGTTATACCTCTCAATATTTTATCTTTTTATATTTTTTTCTATGCAAGCCAGCAGTTCATCTTTACTTATCGGCTTGCATAAATAGTCATTAGCACCACGTTGTTCCATTTCATGTTCGAGCCTTTCACTTGTTTCGGATGTGAGAAAAATAATGGGCGTATCGTCAAAGCTTTTGTTTTGACGGATTTGCATCATAAGCTCAAATCCTGTCATCTCAGGCATATAATAGTCAAGCAAAATCAAATCCGCATGATTAGTCTCTAAGTAACCGATTGCCTCCCTTCCACCTTTGAATGCATGAACATCATACCCCTCTCGCAAAAAGCTTGCGACCTCTTTGCATATTGATGGCTGGTCATCAACCACTACAACACTTAATTTTTCCATAGCTACCAACTCCTATTTGTATTTTTTTTCTAAGTCTAACATCAAAGCATCCATATTTGCATATAGTTTTTGCAACAACTCCTCTGATGTTTTGTTTTCGCCAAACAGATTTTCCAGCTCGCCAGCCCACGCACTTACATCATCCATCCCCAGCATCAAGGTAACACTCTTGACTGTATGCACCATTATTGCCGCATTGTCATAGTTGTCATTTTCCAGCTCATGTTTTAGATTTTTTACAAAATCCTTTTGCCCTGAAAAAAACTTCTCTTCCATTGTTTCAAGCATGTTGATGTCCGGCAGGTACTTGTTTAATTTTGGGGTACTGTAAGCAATTTCCGGTTTTGCAGGGATAAATTTTTCAAGCACTGTGGCGAGTTGTACCGTTTGGATTGGCTTTGAAAGAACGCCATCAAAACCATTTTGTAAAAACTTTTCTGCCTGGCCTATCATTGCATTTGCAGTAAAGGCTATTACACAGCCATCATAGCCCATCTTGCGCATTCTGCGTACTACTTCATCCCCCTTCATATTAGGCATCATATGGTCTAAAAAGATTATATCATAGGTATTGCCTTCCCTGATTTTATCTAGGGCGGCTTGACCGCTTGATTCTGTTTCTATGTTTAAATCATAAAAGCCCATAAGCTCTTTTGCCACATACAAGTTTGCATTTACATCATCCACCACCAACACAGAGGCGTGAGACATCGACCGATATTTCGTTTCTTTTGTGATTTTTTTTGTTAGCGAGCCTGCCTCATAATTTTCAAGTTTTTTTACTGCTTTTTTGCCTAAAACTTCTTTGCCTGCTGCTTTTTGCGGGATTGTGATGCGTACTGCCGTACCAATATCAATTGTACTCTGTATCTCGAAAAAACCTTTCATCATTTTCACAAGATTTTTCATTATCGACATGCCAAGCCCCGTACCCGGTGTAAAACGATACTCCTGCTCATGAAAGCGAGAATACTCGTCCGTTATCATCATTATCTGCGACTCCGACATGCCCCTACCCGTATCTTCTACGCTGATATTTAATAATACATTATCCTCCTCCGCACTTTCGCAGTGCATCGTTAGCCTTACGCTACCCTTGTCTGTATATTTAAAGGCGTTGGACAAAACATTTGTAACGATTTGTTTTATACGCAAATCGTCACCTATCAGGCACATGGGTATATTTTCATCTATATCCAATATAAATTTAACTTTTTCGCTCACAAAGCTTGCGAGATAGAGCTGTGTTGTATCCGTTATGAGGCTATAAGTCTCGTATCTGTCTATGATTAAATCCATTTTGCCCGCTTCTATTTTCGAAATATCAAGTATGTCATTTATTATACGCAAAAGAATTTTTGAAGAATCAAATATTTTTGCAAATGCCTCCACAACAGAAGCAGAAAGATTTTTGTCATGCAATTGTATTTCCGAAACGCCCATGACCGCTGTGATTGGCGTGCGTATTTCGTGACTCATGCGAGCAAGAAAGCGGCTCTTTGCTAATGTGCTTTCTTCTGCTATGGCAGTACGCATACTTGCATAGTGATAAGAGTCCATAGCGTCGATTAGGCTATTTACCTTTAACAATACTTCTTTATATGCCCCCTCAAAACCCTCTATGTTTATACGTGTGTCTATGTTGTCGCCTTTGTTTTCAGGCATTACTTGGGTAATTCTGTTTATTACCTCCCTCATGGTAGAGATTGCATCATTGATTAGGCGCGTTATTTCGTTGTCACCATCGGTGAGTAGCGAGAGGTCTCCCTGCTTAATCATCAAAACCGAATGCTCGATAAATTTAATCCGCAAAGAAAATGCCGATGTTGTATGCCATGCCAAAAACGATGACAACAAAACGATTAGGATAATGATAATTGTGGTATTAAATGTATGAACCAGCAATGCTTCACTTATTTCCATATCCAAATGTTCAATTTCTGCATACAAATGCGGCCTCAGGTTATTGATATTGTTTTCAATCAATTTCATTCGAGAGTCTAATGCGAACAAGTCTATTTGACTGTAGTTATTAGAAAAAAAAGAATGAGCAAGTATACGATATATTTGCTGTATATTCATCTGCATCGCACTCATCTTGCCTACACCCAACAACCTGTTTTGTTCAGTTATGTATGTGTCGGCATTTACAGTTTCTATATAACTAATCGAAATCTCTTGCATCCTGCTTACTAAACCGGAAACAGCCTCCTGTGTATATTCTAATATATAATGACTCATATCTACTTCGAGCTGGTAATAAATAATGAAAAATTGTACAAAATGATTAAATTGATTAAACGCGGCTTCAAACTCATTGACATCAGCACTCCTTTCCACCACAAAACTTGTCATATGCTGATGCGACGCATTTACACGATTTATCATGATGTTGGAGTATATTGTTGCTAGTACAAACAGCGCGATGATTACAAAGAAAGAGGAGTAAAACCTTGTTGTTAATCTCATCGCTTTACACTCCTCTTTTTATTTTTTACTATTCAGCCAATACTCCAACTCACTTGCAAAAGATGGCAATATGAGTTCTCCACATTTAATTTGACAGATTTTTTTCAAAACCACTTCTTGAATTTCGTATGGGACGACAACTTCTGACTGAAAAGTATCATGCAACAGCACACCATCCGCAATACCACTGACATGCAAACCCGCTGTCCAAGTACCGTTCATAAATTTTGATATTTCGTTATAAACCATATCGGATACATCTCTGGAAGAAACGCCAACAATATGTTCCGGCTCGATAAAATTTATGTTTGCACCGGATGCAAAGGAATAACGTCCTGCATCACGCGATGCCTCATGAATCCCAAGCCCGGCTCCGCCACCTATGCTTTGTATAAAATCCACACCCTGCGTGTACATATCCATTGCAATCTCATAGGCAATACCAGAATCATTAAACGAGCCTATAAAACCAACCAGCACCTCTACATCCGGATTTACGAGCCTGGCTCCCGCCTCAAACCCAAGTATCCCCTGTCGCATAGGCAAGGTATCCACACCTGCAATTACCCCTACCTTGTTGTAATCGCGATTTACAAGAGGCATATTGCTAAGAGTCCCGAGTCCTGCCGTGACCCCCGCGATAAATGTCTGCTCTACCCAGTTTGTTTGCGCGCCGCTTACATTTGCAAGCTCCAATGCCGAATCCACATGAGAAAATTTTTGCTCAGGGAAAAGTGGGGCAATCTTTTCCAGAGCTTCTGCTGATACACCTGCACCCATAACAATGATTAGGTCAAATTCTTCCGACTCCACAATGGGATAAAGTATAGAAAAAACATCATCATCCGCCGCAGGCATCAAAAGCTCATAGCTAATACCAAAATCCATCTCCGCACGTAACAGCCCCAATACAGCGGCATCATTAAACCCCCTATCTCCTACGCCTCCGGGTCCGAGAACCAAGCAAATACGGGGGAAATCATGTGACGAAGCCATCAAGTCATCTATGTCTGCACAAGAAGCAAAAATTACAAGAGTGAACAAAAAAACAGATACTACTGCCAATGTCTTAATCTTCAATTTTATCACTCCCACCGTCACCACATCTTTTTACAATTATGTCATGTTGCTTACAAATTTGCAATCCTCAAAACTGTAATTTTGTAATCGTTCTGAAATAGTGCCATAGTTCATCTCGTCGGCCATTTCTCTAAGCCACATCACCAGTTCCCCACCGCTAATATATTCACAGGAATCCAGCTCATCTATAATCTCGTCTATGTCATTCATATCATGTCGGTCGCAGGCTTCTTGCAAGCGTTTCATCAGCACAGGGTCGGGTGCATCCTTTTTTTGCTTTGCCTTGGAAGAATTTAATAACTCCAGTGCAGCTTTTAGCTGCGAAAGCAGATTGCGTGTATCGTCGATAAATTTTTTATTATTTTTTTCAATAAACTCCATATTTTCTGATTTTGCGGCTTCTTCTAAGTTGTATGCCAAAGTTGCTATTTTGTTGGCTTCTATACCAAAACATGCACCCTTAATACCATGCACCGCTACGGTATAGGCATGAATATTTGTCAATGTTACATTTTCCAGCTTGTCTATTAGTAACGGAGTGTTTTGGGTAAAGGTGCGCAGCACTCTATGATATGCTTCCCAGTCACCGCCAAAACGCTCAACCCCATTGACAAAATTTATACCCTCCACATCAAGAACAGGCATAGCCCCCGAATCTCCTTGCGGCAATGCACCGATTTCTGTATCCTTGCACACCCATTGCTTTATCACACTATGGAGTATCTGTGGTTTTATTGGCTTTGTGATATATGCCTGAAAGTTGTTTTTCAAAAACACTTCTTCATTGCCAATCATCGCATTTGCAGTAAGTGCTATTATTGGGATGTTTTTTGCATAAGCCGTACCGATATTACGTATCCAGTGAGTCGCTTCTATCCCATCCATATCCGGCATCATATAATCCATAAATACTGCATCATAGATTGTTGTCTTTTTTCTAATTATGTCTATTGCCTCGGGGCCGCTCCTTGCAAAATCGACTTTGATGTCATATCGCTTTAGCAAGCCTGCGGCTACCGCGAGGTTTGTATCTACATCATCCACCACCAGAATACGAGCATTTGGCAACTTTAATTGCGGCATGGATTTTGCCCTGCCATAATTAAGCTCAGAATAGCGGAAATTTCTAATATCATCGACGCTCTGTGGGCTAATAAGCTCGTCAGAAACACTCTGCTGTGCAATCCACACAGTAAAAACAGTCCCAACGCCAAGCTCGCTTTCTACAGAAATACTACCACCCATCATCTCTGCTAGTTTATGCGAAATTGTAAGGCCAAGCCCTGTGCCCATTACAGAATGGTCTGCCGACAAATGTGCTTGCGAATACATATCAAAAATACCGGGCAACAGAGACTCTTTTATGCCAATCCCCGTGTCCCTAATCACTATGCGCATATAGAACACATCGTCATCTACCGTGGAGTCAATGCCAAGTGTCACCTCGCCTTTTATCGTAAACTTAAAAGCATTGGACAAAAGATTTGTGATTAATTGCTTAACTCTAAGCTCATCACCCAACAATGTTTTTGGAAAGTTTTTGCTTACATCAAATATAAATTCGATGGGCTTTTCGCCCTTCATCATTATACTTTGGGTGACGGAGTCTTGTATCATATTTGCAGTAGAATACTCCGAAAGCTCAAGCTCAAACTTACCGCTTTCTATTTTAGAAATATCCAAGACATCATTAATAAGCCCCAGCAAGGTATTGCTCGCGCCCTTTATATTCATTAGGTTTGTTCGCAATTCTTCGCTCAAATCGTCCATATACAACGAAATTTCAGAAAATCCAATAATGGCATTAAGAGGGGTGCGCATCTCATGTGACATGTTTGCAAGAAAAATAGATTTCGCGCTATTGGCAAGCTGTAGTTCTATCTGCCGTCTTTGTTGCATGTGGAGCTTTACTCTCACCTTTAATATATCGGGGATAAAGGGCTTGATTATGTAGTCTATCGCACCCTCGCTTAATGCCTTTGTCTCGTCCTCTTTCCTGTCTGCTCCCGTCAAAAAAACAACAGGAATATTGGCAGTCTTTTTGTCGGACTTTAGCCTTTTGTTGATTTCAAAACCATCCATATGCGGCATCTTTAGGTCGAGAAGTATAATCGACGGCGTTACCCTATCAAGAATATCAAATAATGCCTTGCCTGAGTCCAAGGTAAACACATTATAATCTGCCTCTAAAACAGACCTCGCAACATCCAAATAAAATTCCGAGTCATCCACGACAAAAACCGTGTTAAGCGATTCATCCATCTATAATCACCCTTCCAAAATCAACTCATTATACCAGATAATTTTAAAAATGCTTCTTTTTTATTTGACTCTCTTTCACAATTTATATACACTGACAAAAGTTAAGAAAATGTCACGGAGGGGACAACTATGGCAGGGCATTCAAAATTTGCCAACATAAAACATCGAAAAGAAAAAAACGATGCGGCCAAGGGACGTGTTTTTACACGGCTTGGACGTGAGCTTGCTGTCGCAGTAAAACACGGCGGCGGAGGCGACCCTGCCTCAAACATCAGATTAAAAGACGTTATTGCAAAATGCAAATCAGAAAACATGCCAAACGATACGATAGAACGCAGTATAAAAAAAGCTGCTGGTGATATAAACCAAGTAAATTACGAAACAGTAACATACGAAGGCTACGGCCCGGGGGGTGTAGCTGTCATCGTGCGCGCCCTCACAGACAACAAAAATCGTGCCGCGGCAAATGTACGCAACGCCTTTACAAAGGGAAACGGAAACATGGGTACGCAGGGATGCGTATCATTTATGTTTGACGAAGTGGGGCAAATCATGGTAGAGGCAGAATCCGCCAATGAAGAGGAGCTAATGTTGCTCACTGCCGATGCAGGGGCTGATGATTTTATAGTACAGGATGGCGGATACGAAATCATAACCACTCCCGAAAATTTTTCTACAGTACGTGAGGCTATCGAAAACGCGGGCATTACCATGGCTTCGGCAGAGGTGACAATGTTGCCGCAGACATATACGGCACTTTCTACACCCGAGGATTTAAAACATATGAACAAAATGCTGGACTTGCTGGATGACGAAGATGATGTGCAAAATGTCTACCATAGCTGGCAAGAAAATTAGCGGATAATACATGGCCAAGTGCCATTCGAAAATAGGAGGCGTGGTATATGAAATACGGCGCGCAGTTATACACAATCAGGGACTATATGCAAACCCACAAGGATTTTGCAAGCAGCATCAAAAGGATTGCAAAGCTTGGTTTTAAATGTGTCCAGGTTTCAGGAGTAAACCCGATTATTCCGCCCGAAGAAATCGGAGAAACATGCCAAGCATATGGCTTGGAGGTCGTGATTTCTCATGCAGACCCCGCACGGATTCTCAACAATACAGAAGATGTAATAAACGAACATAAGTATATGAACGCGCAATATGTCGGCATAGGACGCATACCAAAGGATTATTCATGTGACCAGTCCGGCTACAGACAGTTTATCACCGATTACATCCCTGCCTCTCGCGCACTTAAAGAGGCGGGGTTGCAATTTATGTACCACAATCACCACTTTGAGTTCGAAAAACTCGGCGAAAAACATGCCATAGACTACATCAAGGATAATTTTAAGGATGCAAACTTTACCTTGGACACCTACTGGGTGCAGATGGCGGGCGCAGACCCTGCCTATTGGATAAACAGACTGGGGCCGCGTTGCGAAATCCTTCATCTGAAAGACTGCGAAGTAAACAACGGAATAAGCCGCATGTGCGAAGTCATGGAGGGCAATATGAACTGGCCGTATATTATCCGCGCAGCAAAGGATGCGGGCGTAAAATACGCATTTATTGAGCAGGATGAGTGTTTTGGCAAAGACCCCTTTGACTGTCTTGCCACAAGTCTAAACAACCTGCAAAACAAACTATAAACGAAGGACACACCGTGCGTACTAAGCAAAAACTCCTCTCGTTTTTGGAAAGCAACCGAGGACAAAATGTCTCAGGTGAACAAATTGCGGGGCTTTTAAACATAAGCCGTACAGCCGTATGGAAGGCCATAAACGAGCTAAAAAAAGATGGATACAAAATAAACGCGACAACAAACAAAGGCTATTGCCTGTCAACAGAAAATGATATTTTGTCACAAGAGGGTATCATTGCATTTCTTCCTCCCGAGTTGCACGGGCGAGAAATCGCAGTATACCCTTCTTTAGATTCTACCAATATCTTGGCAAAAAAAATGGCCACAGAGGGCGCGTCTCATGGCACAGTAATCATCGCCGACCATCAGACAGCGGGCAGCGGTAGATATGGGCGCGATTTTTTTTCGCCAGCAGGGTGCGCAATCTATATGAGTATAATTTTTAAACATCTGCCGATTCCATCCAAAACCCCGACGCTCATCACTGCATTCGCGGCAGTAGCTGTCTGCGAAGCCATCGAAAAAACCTGTGGCGTATCCCCACAAATAAAATGGGTCAACGACCTTTTTTTAAACGGAAAAAAAACATGCGGGATTTCTACAGAGGCGATAACAAGCCTCGAAAGCGGTGAAATAGAGTGGATTGTCGTGGGCATAGGTATAAACGTGTTTCCACCCGCAGAAGAAATCCCCGACGAGCTAAAAAACATAATGGGAACTATATTCTCCCAAAAACCCACAATCACCAGAAATCATCTGGCAAGCGAAATCATCACACGCATGACATGCCCCCATGACAACATATGCGAAAAAGAACTACTGCAAAACTATCGCAACCGCCTAATGCTCCTTGGCAAAAAAATAACAGTATCCGCCGCAGGAAAAACCTACAATGCCACCGCTTTGGATATTGATGATGTCGGCAGATTAATTATAAGGGATGATTATGGCAGCACTCGGGAACTTTCGTCAGGCGAGGTTAGTGTTAAATGTAATGATTTATAACTCTCCCTGGTATTTGCACATAATTACATACCCTGTTAAAATGCAGACCTATGGATATTTTAAGGAGTGGTCAACAGCATGTATAAAAAAGTTTCTACCGGATTAAATTTTGCAGAGCGTGAAAAAGCGGTACTTGACCTTTGGCGCGAAAAAGATGTTTTTGGCAAAAGCATACGACACCGCGAAAATTCTGATGTTTTTACGTTTTATGATGGGCCGCCCACTGCTAACGGACACCCGCATATCGGACATATCATTACACGCACGGTAAAGGATTTGATTCCGCGATACAAGACCATGAAGGGATACCATGTAATGCGAAAAGCAGGATGGGATACCCATGGGCTTCCTGTTGAGCTGGAAATAGAAAAGCAATTAGGCATTAGCGGCAAGCCTGAAATCGAAAAATACGGCGTAGAGCCGTTTATAAAAAAGTGTAAAGAAAGCGTATGGAAATACGAAGGCCTATGGCGTGAGATGAGTGAACGAGTAGGTTTTTGGGCGGATATGGACAATCCATATGTGACATATCATAACGAGTATATCGAGTCGGTATGGTGGGCATTGTCAGAGATTTTTAACAAGGGGCTGATTTACAAAAGCTACCGCGTCGTCCCCTACTGTCCGCGTTGCGGCACGCCGCTTTCCAGTCATGAGGTTGCGCAGGGCTACAAGGACGTAAAAGAAGCCTCCGTCATCGCAAGCTTTAGGGTTGCGGGAGTCGAGAACACATTTATATTGGCATGGACAACCACGCCTTGGACACTTCCGTCGAACGTAGGTCTTTGTGTAAATCCCAAGGAAGAGTATGCAAAAATCTCACACGAAGGCAAAACCTACATCATAGCGCGTGCTTTGGCAGAGTCAGTATTTGGCTCCCAAGAAGAAAAAAACTGGCAAATATCAGAAACAATCATGGGAAAAGAACTCGAAGGGATGAAATATGAGCCGCTCTTCGACTTTGCAGACGATGACACAAAATCAAACAAAAACTACTGCACCGTGGTCTGCGACAACTATGTCACCCTTTCAGATGGTACAGGCATCGTACACATCGCACCCGCATTTGGTGAGGATGACGCACGTATTTCTAAGGCCTACGGCTTACCGCTTTTGCAATATGTAGATGCGCAAGGCAAATTTACAAAAGAAGCACATCTGTGGACGGGAATGTTTGTAAAAGACGCAGACAATCTCATCATCCGCGAACTAAAAGAGCGCGGTCAAATGTTTAAAAAAATTAACTACGAGCATAGCTACCCCTTCTGTTGGCGTTGTGACACTCCCCTGCTCTACTACGCCCGAGACGCATGGTTTATACGTACAAGCAGTTTGCGTGACAAGCTCATGCAAAGCAACTCCAAGGTCAACTGGTTGCCCTCTCATATGAAGGAAGGCCGCTTTGGCGACTTCTTAGAAAACGTAATCGACTGGAGCATAAGCCGCGAACGTTACTGGGGTACGCCGCTTCCTATATGGGTGTGTAAAGACTGCAACCATTTGCACTGCATAGGCAGTATCTCAGAGCTGAAAAAGCTAAACCCATCCACTCCCGATGATATAGAATTGCACAAACCATATATTGATGCAGTCACCATCCCATGTACAAAATGCGGGAAAGAAATGACACGCACACCTGAAGTTATCGACTGCTGGTTTGATTCCGGGGCAATGCCCTTTGCGCAGTGGCATTATCCGTTTAAAAATAAAGAAATGTTTGACAAACAATTCCCTGCGGATTTTATTTCTGAGGCTGTTGACCAGACTCGGGGATGGTTTTATTCTCTCATTTCTATCTCTACCATGCTGTTTGAAAAATCACCATACAAAAACGTAATCGTACTCGGTCATGGCCTCGATGCTAACGGACAAAAAATGAGCAAGTCAAAAGGTAATGCCGTAGAACCTATGGCAGAACTGGAAAAACACGGAGCCGATGCAATCCGCTGGTTTTTGGTATCATCATCCGCACCATGGCTAAACTTCCGCTATTCGGATGACGCAGTCACCGAGGGCGCACGCCGTTTTATGGGAACACTGTGGAATACCTACGCCTTCTATGTGCTGTACGCCGATATTGACCAATTTAATCCCTACGCTCATCCCGATGTAAACCCAAGCATCATGGACAGATGGTTGCTTTCTCGACTAAACACGCTTATCAAAAAGGTAGACAGCTCTCTGGAACGCTACGAGCTAACAGAGCCTGCTCGCGCACTCGATGCTTTTGTGGACGAACTCAGCAACTGGTACCTACGTCGTAGCCGCGAGCGTTTTTGGGTATCGGGAATGCCCGATGACAAAATCAGCGCGTACAAAACCCTCCACCACGCACTTGTTACAGTGGCAAAACTTGCCGCACCTTTTGTACCGTTTATCACAGAGCAAATTTACCAAAATTTGGTGGTTGGGCTGTCCGTAGATGTTTTGGTCAAAACCGCTCCGGCCAGCATACACCTTGAGGATTTCCCGGTTTCGGATGACAAACTAATAGACACAAATCTGGAAGCACAGATGGCTACTGTTATGGAAATCGTAGTGCTTGGACGCTCTGCGCGTAATGCATCTAACATCAAAACACGTCAACCCATAGCACGCATGATGGTAGAGTCTCCTTTAGAAAAAGTACCATCTGACGACATGGATATAATCATCCAAGAAGAGCTTAATATCAAAGAATCTTGCTACATGGAGAGTGTCTCCGAGTATTTTTCGTATAAATTCAAACCGCAACTACGCACACTCGGGCCGCGTTACGGAAAGCTTGTACCAAAAATCACCGAGGCATTAAATGCCAAGCCAAATGAGGTGATGGCGGCTCTCAAATCGGGCGAATGGACAACAGACATCGAAGGCACAACCATCGTGCTTAATATGGACGACGTTTTAGTAGAAACCATGCAAAAAGAGGGCTTTTGTGTGGCGAGCGACAAGGCTCTAACCGTCGTACTCGAAACCACCCTCACCCCCGCACTCATCGAAGAAGGCAACATGCGTGAACTAATCAGCAAATGGCAAAACATGCGACGCGAAGCCGATTTTGAGGTGACGGATACCATCAAAGCAGGCGTATCAAGCAATGATGACGGAATGCTTTTGGGTGTGGTACAGCGCAACCATGCCGAAATTTCCAAGGAAATATTGGCTACAGACATCACCGAGGCCTCACCTCCGCAGGGCGCGTTTGTAAAGGACTGGGTTGTTAACGGCGAAAAAATAGAATTGTGGGTTGTAAAATAAAGTGAAAGCTCGCCTTAGAGAGTTTTTGCACGGCATCAGACAAACACCCAACGTATTGACATTTATCATGTACGGACTGTTGTTTGACATGGTAAATAATCTATGGAGGCCGTTTAGTGCGCGTTTTTTGGAGCGACTGGGTGGCGGCGAGTTTGAAATCGCATTGCTCACATCTTTACCCGGTGCGGTTGCGGCTTTTGTTTTATTGCCGGGTGCTGTTATTTTCAGAAAATTTACTAACAAGAAGCGGGCGACGGCGGCTTTTATATTGATTAGCCGCGCCATGCTTCTTTTTATTGCCTTTGTACCGTTTTTTCCGCCAATAGTACAACCATTCCTCTTTCTTATACTTATCGCGATTATGAACTGCCCCGACGCACTTTCGCAGACATCTTTGCAGAGCTTGTTGGGAACAGTTTTTGGCGGCAATATGCGCGGACAGGCGATTGCACTACGTACAAAATTTGGACAAGCGGTAATACCCGTCGTGACTATATTGGCGGGTCTTATGATTACATTTATCCCTCGCGACGAGTATCAGCGCATGGTTTTGTATCAGGTGTTTTTTGTCGCCGCATTTTTGCTGGGGATTGTCGAGGTTTATGTATTTAATAAATTACAAGTAAACGAGGTGCATGTTGCACCCGAGGCTTTAAACTTCAGGGGCATTTTGTCGGATAAAAATTTTTTGCGATTTTTTATCCCCTCACTAATTTTTCTTTTTACATGGCAAGCGGGATGGCCACTCGTCAACATTTTAATCATAATCGAGCTGGACGCAAGCGAACTCTGGCTTGCGATTATTGCATTGGTCATGGGTGCAACGGCGTTTTTTTCTGCCGGGTTTTGGCAAAATCTTTTGCATAAAAAAGGAAACACCACAATTTTTATAGCATCTACGACTTTGCTCGCGCTCAATATGTTTATCTTTCCATTTGTGACAAATATGCCAATGATGGCCGCCGTGCATGTGATTACGGGGTTTTCTGCCGTAGGAATAAACACATCTCTACTAAACGGCGTACTGGGAGCCACCCCTGACAAAAATCGTCTTATGTACCTGGCATTCTTTAATACAGTGCAAAACATCAGCCTGTTTGCCGCACCATTTTTTACGGTCTTTTTGCTTTCTCAAACAACATTGCTCGGTGCATTTTTTGTCATCGGAGGCATGAGGCTTGCGGCTACGGTATTCCTCCGGTTTATGCTAAAATAATTGCCTAAACGCCTCTTCAAAGCGGTCATTATCCTCGGTACTACGCTTTGCGGGGCCTTTTGTTCTTTTGCCGCCTCTGCGAGCTTTCGCGCTTAGATGGCGTTCCATCAGCAACCTATCCATATTTTCGTCTGTGTAGACCAGTCCATTCTGGTTTAAAGCCCTTGCACCTTTGCCGAGTACCATAGCGGCAAGGCCATAATCCTGTGTTACCACAATATCCTCACGTCGCAACACTCCCATAAGCGCGAAATCGACGCTATCGGCCTGTGTATCTACTGTGATTACCTTGCTGTAGCCGTCGTCGATTACATGTGCGGTATCAGTAAACATTGTTACGGGAATATCGCGCTCGCGTGCTACACGCACAATTATGCTCTTAACGGGGCAAGCATCCGCATCTACAAGAATCCTCAAGCTCACTGCAACAACCTTAACAAATCCATCAACCGCTCCAAATCTTCATTGGAATAATATTCGATTTCGATTTTGCTCTTCTTTGGCCCGGGTATGATGTTTACCCTTGAACCGAGCAAATGCTTTAGCTCGTTTTCTGCGGAGCGCAGTGCTTTTTCTGCATTTTCTTTTGCTCTTTGGGCATCTGCGTCGGGCTGTACGGCACCCTTTGCCTTTTTTGCCACGGCTTTCAAGACCGATGCTACCATCGCCTCTGTCTCACGCACACTTAGGCCGACTTCGGCTATCTTTTTTGCGGCTTCCTCTTGCAAATCGTCATCGCCGAGACTTAACAACACTTTTGCATGACTTGCTGTTAATTTGCCCTCTGCGGCAAGGGACTGGGCGCGAGGGGTCAGATCCAGCAGGTACATGGAGTTTGTCACGGCATGTTTGCTTTTACCCAGCTTTGCAGCTACATCCTCTGCCGAAAAAAAGAAATCATCCATCAGGCGTTTGTAGCAGGTGGCTTCTTCTATGGAGGTAAGGTCTTGGCGTTGGATGTTTTCGATTAGGGCAACCTGCAACACTTCCATCTCCGTATAGTCCTTTACGATTACGGGGACTTGTGTCAGCTGGGCTTTCCTTGCGGCACGGTAGCGGCGTTCTCCCGCTATTATTATATAGTGGTCACCTTCTGCTGTTACCAGCAGAGGTTGGATTATGCCAAAGGTTTTCATGGATTCGGCCAGTTCTTCCAAAGCCTCTTCGTTAAAATATTGTCGCGGTTGAGTGGGACTCGGCTCTACCTTACGAATGTCCACCATAAGCACACCGTTTTCTGACGGCAGTGTTGCGATTTCCGGCGCGTTTTCAAATTCGATTTTATCTGCGGCGGCCTGTACGCCGCTTATGAGTGCGCCCAGCCCTTTTCCTAGCCCTGGTTTTGCCATAACTTACATCTCCTTTGCGATAACCTCTTGCGCGAGCTGTTCATATGCCTCGGCACCCTTAGAGTTTGGTGCATACAATGTGATGGGAAGTCCATGGCTCGGAGCCTCACTTAGGCGCACATTGCGCGGAATTATTGTCTTATACGTATGCTCCGAAAGATGTGACTTTACCTCGTCTACCACCTGCGCACTCAAATTCGTCCGAGAATCGTACATTGTAAAAACTACACCCTCGAGCGCGAGTTTTTTATTTAGCTTGCCATGTACCAGATTAATCGTATGCATAAGTTGTGTCAGACCTTCTAATGCATAATACTCACATTGTATTGGGACAAGCACTGTATCTGCGGCGCATAGCGCGTTAAGCGTAAGAATATTAAGCGAAGGCGGGCAATCCACGAGTATGTAATCATACAGGTACTTTGCATGGTTAAAAACCTCGCGCAAACGGAACTCACGGTTCGGCAAGTCGAGCATTTCGATTTCTGCACCCGCGAGGTCAATGTTTGCAGGCAGAAGATGAAGTCCGTCTATATCTTCAATCTTTAACGCAACTTCTTCCAGATAAGAATCTCCAAGGAGCAGGGTGTATATAGACTTTTCCAGTCCATGTTTGTCTACGCCGAGGCCGCTTGTGGTATTACCCTGAGGGTCCATGTCTGCGACGAGGACTTTTTTACCCGCTTGTGCAAGACATGTAGCCAGATTTACATTTGTCGTGGTTTTGCCCACGCCACCTTTTTGGTTTGTGATTGCAATTACTCGTTTCATTGGAATACTACCCCTTCATTAAAATCATCTTCGCGTAGCCGCCGCCGTTCAAATATCTCTGCGTGGTTAGACCCCGCTACCAAAATCGTGTTTATGTTATCCAAAAAAAGCACGTCGCGGGTCTCAAACATGGATGTATGCTCCCACAGCGGATTGCCACGAAAGTCCATCGCATGGAAGCTCCTGTCCCCGCCGACGATTACTGCATCATGCCCCATACGCAGGTGTGTGGCTCTGCGTCCCAGCTCAAACACACCGGTGCGATTACCATTCATTGCGTTGTAGATAAACACCGTGCCGACAGGATATCCTTCACCCTCTGCCGTAAGTTTTCTTTCACCTGCGGTAAATGCAAAATGTGTCCCATTATAAAACGCGATATGCGCTTTTGCATTTTCAGGCTCTATGCCCCATACCTTTCTGCTGGAGGTATGTAAGGGGCCCAGCTGAAAACAAGCAATCTGCGCAGTTGTTGCAATCAGGAGTTTGTTATCATTCATAAAACGCAGACCCGTGATATATTCATCAGGAAAATCCTGCGTGGCAAACAGTCCAAAATCCGTACCCCATGCATCCCACTGATTCAAATATCTAAACTGCACAAAACTACGCACATTTATATTTAAACACAAAAACGATATTGCAACATATGTGCCATCGGGAGAAACAACAATGCGCGTAGGTACAATCAAATCCTCATAAAAATCCCAGTGGAACAGAGGGTCCTCTGCCAAAGGTCGAGTCTGATTAAGCACATACATACCATACCCGCCATCATATCTCGCAATTACAGAAAGAAATCCCGTATCAGTAACATCAAAAAAAACAACGGGGTTATCCATATTAACACTAAACATTTGTCCATCCGAACCAAACACATGGATGATAGCACCACCCACCTCGCCTACGGCGACGATGTCACCCGCTGTAGCGAGCCGTGGATTATTAAAACTATGTGCCTCATGCCATATCAAATTTGCATTGGAAGCAATTTGACGCATCCCTTCTCGTGTAGAAAAATAAAAAAACCGAGAGTCATTGCTATGGAACGCTGCACCCGAGTCAAAATCAAAATCAAAGGTACGCCCTGTACCGACCATGGTCATTTCTCTGTCAGAACGCGCCCTCATCCATGGCACCAAAAAAAACCATGTCAATGTGACCACGGCAACCAACGCTACAGTGACTGATAAAATAATCGGCAATGATAACTTTTTTAACATCCTGTTTCCTCTGTTTTGACAAATCCTTAGATTTTGTCATTATACAATCATCCTCCGCCTATGGCAATATGTTGACACATATCTCTCGTTTTATTACAATTCATGCACGACCTCTAAAAACTCATAGTGAATCGGGGAGAGTGTATGTTGGCTGATAAGATTTCAAAACAAGATATACTCTTTGCACATACATATTTTTTAACATTGGCACTGACAGCTTTTATTGTGGTGTTTAACCTGTTTTATGGCAGGTCGATGGTGTTTTACATTCCCTTTGCTGTAGGTGGCGGCGGGTCTTTTGTCCTTTATGTATTGCTAAATCATATAAAACGACATGCTCGGGATATAAAAATCAAATCAAAGATAATATGTCATGCATGTTGCTCTGCCATATATATTATTGGTGCGTTTATTTTATTGGTTTTTTACAATTTAGATTTTGTGGTTGCGTGGTCGTATCATATATGGATTGTATCCATTCTTATGGTAGCTGCCCTGCGGTTTAAACATAATGCATTCATCTTTGCTTTGCTGGTTGGCATATTTTTAATTTTATTTGTGTTAGAAACCATCGGCCTGCTGGGGGCAGCAGTATGGGCTATGGCCATAGGTGGCTTTTGGGGATTTTCGTTTTACTTTTTATTAGGTTTTTGGAGCGACATAAAAGAAATCTTTAATTTGCAGGAGGTGCCGGAATGACCCTGCTCAAAGAATCAAGCATCAGGAGAAGGCTATATCTGGGATTTGCCTGCATGTGGGCAATTATGATATTTTTTGCCTTTTTCAGAGGGCAACAGCTCAATACAGTCATGGATAGATATAACGAAGCAATGACAACCTTAAACGTCAGACAGCAGTGTATCGGCAACATGGTCACGGCATTAAGCGGACTACGGTTTGACAGTGCAATGTTTGGGGCATTAACAGAATACCCTGATTTTTATGAGCTTGTTATGATAAAGGACAGGAGCGAGTACAAGGAGTCATTGCAACAATGTTTGGCTAACCACAGGTCGTTGATTTTGAATGATTCTCTCTTGAGCGAAGCAGGAAAATCAGAATATCTTGAGATTTTAGATTATATATACCACAACCTACATCAACACTATTTTCCTTCATCTGACAATGTTTTGGCAATCATCGAAAACGGTGACAGCGAAGCCCTCGCAGAGGCTCTTTATCTTAACTTTACAATAGGTGCCTATATCCAAGATTTGGTTTGGGAACTTAGGGACAAGACCTTTGCATTTTCTTCATACATCACAGAAACAATGAGAGAACACGACGGAGCGGACGAGCGTCTGTTTAATATAGCAACGATGCTGGGTATCAGTATAGCCATTTTATTAGCATTAATCCTGGCGCATACAATCCAAAAGCCGATTTCACAACTACGTTTTGCCGTGGGCGAGGTTACATCAGGCAATATGGAGTATCCCATACGCATGAAATATTCCGATGACATCGGCCGCCTTTCTCATGATGTGGCAGACATGGTTGAGTCCATATCGGATATGATAAACACTACCGCCGAGCAAAAACACCGCATAGCACAAGAGCAACTTCATAAACAACTAATCCAACAGGCTCTCGAAGAATCTCAGGCAGCATCTAAGGCAAAAAGCGCGTTTATTGCCAACACCAGCCATGAAATCCGAACGCCAATGAACAGCATCATAGGTTATGCAGAATTAGCACTCGATGACACAATCTCTGACGAAACAAGAGAGCATATAAGCAATGTCATATCAGGCGCGAAATGGTTATTAAACATCATCAACAATATAATGGATTTTTCAAAAATAGAATCAGGCGGCCTGGAGCTTGAAAGAGTATCGTTCAGTGTAAATAAAATAACAGACCATTGTCTATCACTACTAAAACCCACTGCTTTAAGCAAAAGCATAAAACTCAATTTGCGTACCGACTTGTCACCCGACAAGCGTTTTATCGGCGACCCCACAAAACTTAGCCAAGTCATTATCAACCTTTTATCCAATGCCCTAAAGTTTACACATGAGGGGTCTGTTACGCTTCTCGTTTCTACTATTGATACAAAATCTGATGATGTTACACTAAAGTTTGAGGTCAAAGACACAGGTATTGGCATGACAGAAGAACAAGTCTCCAAAGTATTTGAGCCATTTATGCAAGCAGACCCCAGCACTACTCGCAAATACGGCGGTACAGGACTTGGGCTTGCCATCGCCAAGCGGCTTATTGAGGCAATGGGCGGAGAACTGGACGTAGAAAGCACAGAAAACAAAGGCAGTGCTTTTTCATTCGCCTTAGTGTTTAAGGCCGCAAAAGAAATTGAATTTTCGGCAACCCTCGCCGACGAAAAAGCTACCATAGAAAAGCCCTCTTTTGATAAGGGTGAGATTCTTATTGTGGATGATATTGCAATGAATATCGGAGTAACAAGCACACATCTACAACGAGTAGGCCTAAGTTGTTTTGTTGCCAAAAACGGCAAAGAGGCAGTCGAGATGGTCAAGAGCCGAGCAGAAAGCGGTAAAAAGCCCTACGATTTGATTTTTATGGATATTCATATGCCGGAGATGGATGGACGAGAAGCCGCCGCAATAATCAACGAGCTAAATACAGGCACACCCGTCATAGCAATGACAGCGGGCAATCTCTCACAAACAGAAGAAGCCTCTTATAAAAATTGCGGTATGGTGGACTACATCAGCAAACCTTTTACATCGCAGGAGCTGTGGAAACTTTTAATCAAGTATTTGTAATAATCATCCCGCACCTATTGTAATCACACCTTGCAGGGGTTGGTAGACAGATGTGTTTATTTTTACCTGCTCAATCACTGCTCCGCCTACATATACCATTTTAAATAGTTCAATGTGATAACCCATCTGTGCCGCAAGCGTGACCACATGTTGACCTTGTGGTATGGCGGGGTCTACCACCTCTCGGTATGGCTCGGGTTGCAAAAGTTGTACCTGTCTTGCTTCAAAGCGAATTTCTCGCCCTGCTTGGCGTGTTTCATTTCCTATGATTTTAATGTCGAGATTTTTGTTTACCACTCGCGCCGTTATGAGAATCGGATGTGAATTGTTATTTTTAAATTTAAGGTCGTAATAGGTGCCGGCCACAGTTGCGTCAAAGCCGACTTCTACATAACCGACCCGTGCAGAATGATTATGCCTTTGAACTACTTCCAGCTCCGCCCTCAGCACCGCATTATAAAGTGTTGTTACCACTTGGCATACACCACCGCCTATGTCTTCGGCAGGTTCACCGCGCAAGAGAATTGTTGCAGGCTCGTATCCACTGTCAGGCAAATGAGCGGCTATTACCATGCCCGCCGAAAATACTTCTCCCGGATATATCACTTTATTATGAATGCGCTCGGCGGCACGTATAATGTTGCGACATCGGGGGTCGTCATTGCCACAACAGGATGTGCTAAACTGCCCAAGTACAACAGGCACAAAATCTACATCCGTATGCAATGGAACAGATTCAATTACTTGCAGTTCCACGATACCATCACTCAGGCTATGTAATATTTTTTGTGTAGCCAATGCGGCAGTCTCGGTATCTACACCAAAACCTATGACCGCAGGTGTCGATTTTACAGAGCCACTTTCATCCTCATATAACGAGGCATTTCGCGCCTCTTTATCCAAATTTTCAGAAAGCCCCTGCATTGCACTTTCCAGCCGCTCTACACTAAAACTAAACCCCGGCAACGTCGTAATATTGTGCCTTTGCCAAAAAACAAACGAAAACCGCCGCCGCCCCGCATCTTCTACCAATGGCATAAAATCAAAACGCGCTCCAAAATCGGCAAATGTATATTCTGCCACATCCTCCCCATCTTTTACATATTTTATGACCCTCTGGTCGAGTTGCGACTGGAAACGTTCCGCCAAAGCGGATTCTGCCTCTGTAGCAGTCATACCACTCACTGCTACATCATGTATATATACATCCGGCGGACGTAGTGCAAAAAAAAGTATAACTACGACCACCACCAACAATATTATCGTTTTTTTCCAATTCATAAAATCACCTCTACTGCAAATATATTTCAAATTTGCAATTAAAATACCGCCTTGATATAATTTTGAACACAACTTTTTGAAACCCATACTTGAAATGAGGAATCGTATGAGCTGTAAAAACTGCACCTTCACATTTGAGGCAGAAATGGCGTACTGCCCAAAATGCGGCACAAAGACCGCCGAATCCATCGAAACGGAATCAGCGGAAGAAATAGTAACCATCCCAGCAAAGGTCTCCCTTTCACAGTCAGGCAACACACGCAAAAAAATCATAGTAGCGGTGAGTGCGGTAGCGGCACTCCTTTTGTTGACCACTACAATGGTGCTATTGTTGACCATGAACTATAACCCACCCTACGAGGTGATAAACATAGGCCGCTATGACGAAATTCATTATATAAGCGGCGGCCGCTTTTATGTATCGCGTGGCGACCGCTGGGGTGTACTGGACATACGAGGCAATGAGATTGTGCCGTTCGGCAGATTTGACCTACTGCTGGATATTACTTACGATGGTGATTTCATCGTAAACAGCGGCAGGACTTTTTATGTAATAAGCAGAAACAGCACCATTTATTTTGACCGCTATGACAGTGTGCAGTTTGCTACTCCGCAGGGCAATAGGTTTATTGTAACAAGCGGCACTCGCCACGGCGTAATAGACACCCGCGGAAACGAAATCATACCTCTCGGTACTTATTCAAATATAATCGCGGCACATGATGGTAGATTTTTTATTGTTACCGAAGGCAACCGCATGGGCATCTTAAATACACGAGGAAGCGAAGTCGTCTCACTAGGTCGCTATGACGACATACGCCAAGCTCCAAACGACCGATTTATTGCCACTACCGGAGAATGGGGCAATATGCGCTGGGCGGTTATCGACTCTCGCGGAAACGAAATCATCCCCCTTGGCCGCTTCGAAGAAATCGTATCGGCAGGTACAAATACCTTTATCGCACGAGACGGCGAAAACTGGGGCGTACTGGATCACCGAGCCAGCACGACGATTCCATTTATATATGACAATATAACTGCCGCAGGCGAAAACTTTATAGCACGCGACGGAGACCGTTTAACCGCACTCGACAGCGGCGGCAATGAAATCATACCACTGGGTCGCCACGACGGGATAAGCTATATGGGCAACAATAATTTTCTCATACGTGATGGTGACTGGAGTGACCCCAGCTGGGGTGTAATAAGCGCGCGCGGAGACGAAATAATCGCCTCAGGACGGTTTGAAGAAATCCGCCACGGTCACGGTGACACATTCATAGTGCGCACAGGCGGTAACGCAAGCTGGCGAGCAATCGACTCTCGTGGCAATGAAATCATACCATCGGGGCTATACGACGAAATCGAGAGATTTCCGCTACGGTCGGCAGATTATGGTGGATTTTTAGTGACAAGGGATAACCGCGTAGCATTCCTAAACTTAAACGGCCAAGAAATCATACCGATGGGTCGGTACGACGCAATATTCAACATCCACGACAATCTCGCCATAGTAGGCCGCGGCACTGCGCGAGACATACAACTCGGCGTAATCAATACCCGCAGAAATCCCTGATACAATCCTTAATATTTACAATTTATTCATACCTTTTTCACGGAAAAATGCTACGATAATCCCAAGAGGTGATTTTGCTTGAACGAAGATAAAAAATTACATGACATTTTTGGATTGTCCGAAATCCCACAGATACAAGAAGAAATAGAAAGAGAAATTGAAAAGGACTTAACATCTGAAAACTTTGAGCGTTTTCTGCTTGTACCACAGAATGTTGAAGAATTAATGCCCCCATCCCCTCCGCTGGCAGAGGCTCCCTCTTTTTACCGCGAAACAATAAAGCCCGCGCAAAAAAAATCATGGTTTAAGACTGCCATGGCATTGTTTTTTATATGCACGCTCGGCACAGGCACACTGGGTTTTGGCATAGGTAGCGGCTGGGCGTTTTTCCGTGATGGGACAGAAGCCACAAGCTCATCATATAACTTTGCCCCGGAAAGTCTTTCATTCACAAATATATCCTATGTATTTGAACAAACCACGGAGCATCCTTCCGTGTCATCTGTTTCTGATATGGTGGAGTTGATTTCGCCTTCTGTGGTAGGGATTACCACTTTCCGCGACCGCGATGACCCTCGTTTTGCGTTTAATTCCTCAAGCTATGGCTCTGGTATTATTTTTTCTGACTCATATGACCGTATATTTATTGCAACAAACCGCTACATCGTGAGGGGTGGCTACCGATGGGAAGTCAGCATAGACGGTAGCGCGCCGATTTCTGCGAGACCCGCAGGGCATAACCGCTATTATGATTTGGCTATCCTTTATATCACAAAGGCACAGTTGCTGGATGCGGGAATAGATGCTGTAGCTTTCGCCACATTTGGTGATTCCGACTTGTTGCGCATTGGAGACGATGTGTTAGCCCTGGGTAACGCCATGGGTGAAGGTACATCCGTAACACGCGGCATAATAAGCGCGAAAGAACGCAAAATGATAATCCCTTATCGCCTACAAGAACCAAATGATGATGACGATGATGGTGACAACCCCTTGTTGCTCTTGCAAACCGATGCGGCCATAAACTACGGAAACAGCGGCGGCCCACTCGTAAACACAAGAGGCGAAATAATAGGCATCACCATCAACCAGGCCACAAACCAAATAATAGGTTCATCCTCTGTCGAAGGAATGGGCTACAGCATACCTTCCAACACTGCTATGCCGATTCTCATGGAAATAATAGCAGATTACCGCACTCCCGCCATAGGAATCAGTGGATTTTCTTTGTCAGAGGATATGCATAACCGCGCAGAATCTTGGGGTATACCCGAGCTTGGCGTACTCGTTTCTTCTGTACAAGAAGGCCGCCCCGCCTATCTCGCAGGTATCCGCGCAAATGACGTAATCACCAGCTTTGATGGCCAACCCATATTTGATATGCCCCAACTGCAAGCGGCAGTCAGGCAAAAAAATATCGGCGACACCGTAGAAATGAGAATTTTAAGAAACGGTACACTCGCACTTACTGTATATGTGGAGCTTGCGATGATGATACGGGATACATTTTAAATTTCAACAAAAACACCGCGAGGATAAAGACCGCCACTTC
>WRGY01000111.1 GCA_009786925.1 Defluviitaleaceae bacterium
CTCGATAGTAATATCGGGCTTGTCGGCGAGGTCTGCGATGGTGCGGGCTATTTTTAATATTTTGTGATAAGCACGAGCACTTAGTGACATAGTATCGAATACGTTTTTTAGCAAATCCTGCGCGTCTGTACCCAGTTTGCAATATTTTTTGATAAGTGCGGCACTCATTTTTGCATTAAATCTTACACCCTTAGCCTTTGCGTCCGCCTCATAGCGTTTTTGTTGGCGGGCGCGGGCATTTTCTACGCGAGCCTTTATTTCTGCCGAGCTTTCGGCTTTTTTTATTGCTTGCAATTCGTTGTATTCTACGGGTGTGGCTTCTATTTGGATGTCGATTCTGTCGAGCAGAGGCCCTGATATTTTTTCCAGATAGCGTGCGATGTCAGGCTCGGAACAGGTACATCGAGGCGTTCCCATATAGCCGCAGGGGCATGGGTTCATCGCCGCCAGCAAAAGAAAAACGCTGGGGTATGTAGAAACACCGTTTGTGCGAGCTATAGTAATCTGTCCGTCCTCAAGTGGTTGCCGCAGGGTTTCTAACGCCTTTTTTTGGAACTCGGGAAGCTCGTCCAAAAATAATACACCATTATGTGCAAGTGAAATCTCTCCGGGCATGGGTACACGCCCACCGCCTGTGAGCGATATAAAAGAAGCTGTATGATGTGGCGTGCGAAAAGGTCGCTCCGCAAGAAGTAATTTTTTTTCGTCCACAAGCCCTGCGATGGAGTATATTTTTGTGATTTCCAAGCTTTCTTCCAGTGATAGGTCGGGAAGAATCGTAGGCATCCTGCGGGCGAGCATGGTTTTCCCTGCACCGGGCGGGCCTATCATCAGCGCGTTGTGATAGCCTGCCGCCGCGATTTCTAATGCGCGTTTTACATAAATCTGTCCCGCAACGTCTGCGAAATCTACGTCATATGTATTTCTGTACCCGATGGCCTTATCCATTGGCTCATCGGGCAAAATGGGTGTACCACTAAAATGTCGGACAAGCTGTTCGATGCTTTTTACCGATAACACTGTTACGCCCTCTACTAAAGCGGCCTCGGCGGCGTTTTCTTCCGCAACAAAAATTGTCTTTGAGCCTTCCGCATACGCTTGCATTACCATCGGCAAAATGCCGCTTACAGGTCGTACTGCACCATCAAGTGATAATTCTCCCGCAAAAAACGCGCCCTCCGATGATGATGGCGCGATAACTCCCATACACATTAAAATCCCTACCGCCATCGGCAGGTCGAATGATGGTCCGGATTTGCGAATATCCGCAGGTGCAAGGTTAACGGTAATCCGTTTTACCGGGAAAGCAAATCCCGCATTGCGGATAGCGGCGCGTATGCGCTCACGCGATTCTTTTACCGCAGAATCCGGCAGGCCAACGATGTCGAATACAGGTAATCCGGAGGATAGGTCTACCTCCACGTCCACACGACAGCTTTCTACGCCGACTATGGCTCCGCTGGTTATCCGAACGAACATCGTAGTACCACCTTTTTATATTATTAAACACACTCGGCAAATTATCTATCTTCTCAATGATTTCGTCAAGTTGCTTTTGTGCAGGGGTGCTTTTCCATGTGCACTATCGTTGCATAAGGAAATGTTTCTTCTTTAAATCTCTGATAACCACGTTCCTCATAAATTTTGAGCGTTCTAAAACTTTTTGAAGAAGTAAAAATTTCGTATCTATGATGAGGATAGAGGCTCTCAATCTCATCAAGCAGTCCTCTTCCAATTCCCCTGCCTTGTAGTTTTGGACACACAATCAGTTTTCCGATATACAATGTATTGTCTTTTGTAAACCCACGAACAGAGCCAATAATCTTATCTGTAGAATCTACAGCCTTAAACATAACACCGTTTGCGTATTCATACTCTATTTCCGTCAATGTTTGATGCAAGGGCGGAATGCTGTAATCATTAAGCATTTTAGCCTCGCCACTAAACGCGCTGTATTGCAATTGGAGAATCTTATGTAAGTCACATTGCTCCGCTTTTAATATTTGCATAAACATTCCTCCGTTTACCTTCCTATAGCGAATTAATTTGAAATCCGACTGATTCTTGATTTTTGCTTTTTTAAATCACTGTAGATGTTTTGGCTTGAACCGCTCAAACCCTCTTGCAAAAGGGATATTTCCACTGGTGGAGGCTGTTTCGATTTATGCCATAGCAATTTGTAGTTGCTCATAACAATTATTTTCATTCGTGATAACGTTAGGTTGAGTATAGTTTGTAAGTAATGCTTCTACAACAGAATTTCGATTGCTCTCGCTTGCACCAACAAAATAAAAATGTTCTTTTGTGATTTTTGTACAATCTCCCCAAACGGTATCCATATAAGGGTTGGCACGATAATCATTATGACTCCAACTTGATACCATAAAATTTGCTCTGCTTTGCACAAGACATTTCCTCAACTCATATTCTGATTTTTCATCCCAACTGTCAAAATAATCAACATGTCGCCCAACATATGGGGGGTCGCAATAAATAAACGAATTGTTTTCAGCCATTAAAATAGTGGATTCAAAGGATTGGCACAAGAAAACCCAATTATTTCTTTCTATAATCTGCTCGAAATAACTAACTTGATTAACTATTTTGGTTATATAGGCTTTTGCAAAACGATTAGGCTTGCGGCAGAAAGGCACATTAAACCCATTTTTTTTATTAAATCTAATCATACCGTTAAAACAAGAGCGATTAAGAAAAAGAAAATCTATGGGGTCATGGGTTTTATTGAATCTATCTCTAACGTAATAATAGTGTTCTTCTCCTTTTGCTAAAAGTAATTCACCTTGTTCTATTAAAAATGACCTAACATGATTTGCGGTTATAGATTTATCTTTAAGCTGATTGTAAAAATTGATAATATGCGGGTTTATGTCTGCAAAAACAGCATTCTTCGGTGCAATATTAAGCCCAACGACACCGGACCCCATAAATGGCTCTATCCAAGTACAGTTATCATTGAAAGCCGTATTAGCTTTAATCAGAGGCACCAATTTAGTTTTTATACCTTGTGTCTTAAATGGCGGTATTTTTATGTTTTCCAGCAAAACGCTAGCTCCCCAATCTCACTTGTTTATCAAATCGTGTGATAGTCCTCGATAAAAAATATATTCTTCAAATGAAGTCATTGGCTTTAGTTTGCCATCTTTTGTTTTGATTTGAATTTTGCCGTAGTTAATCCAATAATCATCAAAAACATCTTCTCCTGCTTTTGCGAAAACTCCGTTCCCTGCCAAAATGTCAGATAATTTTTTAATGCTACAGGGTAAATATTTCTTTTATTTCAATCATATTATAAACCCTTTCTACAAAATATAATTGATTACAGCAATACAAAAGACAGTTTTCAATCATCAAAATACACTTGGAAAATGGGAATAACCAAATCCGTTGCATTTTTAATAAAATCCATTGTTAGTTCATATGTAACGTGCTTGTTGGATTTAATGTCTTGCCGACCCTTATCCGCATACCAACGGTGCAGGGTTACATCTCTTTGCATATCAACCTCCTTTGCATAAACAAGGCCATCTAAATCTACACCCTTTGACTTTTCAAGGTTGAGCCAATAAAAGTCTTTATTTCCCCAAGAGAGTGCTAACTCAATATCTATCATATTTGTTTCTATATGAAACAAGTTGCCATATCCGGTTTGATACCAGGTTTCTTTGGGATGCTTTTGCTTGAATGGCATCCATAAAGATACATTGCTTAAAACATCGGTAATTAAATGACAACAGTAGCCCAAAATAAAGTCTTGGTTGTTAGATTGTTTTTTTGAAAATAAAAAATTTAAAATATTTTATTTCCAATCATTATTATTTGTAATCATGCCCCACTCTTCATCGCCTACACATAAATGCGAGCGTTTTTTGAAGTCAGAAACATAACCCTCCCTCTGGTGCACAGCATCAGGTGAAAGATTTCCCAAATAAAATTGTAGCAAACTTAAAATATTTTCAGAAAATATTTTACTAACTTCATCTGCCACAATTAAATGTGTCATGGTAAACGACACTATTGTTGCCCCTTTATTTCGCTATATTCCGCCATACAAGGCAAATCTATTTATTAACCTGCTTCCATGCAACATCCCCGATTACAGGGATTTTCCATGTTTTGTTACTATACGCCTGTATTGCCAGCCAGACCAAGCTTATCAGGCCAATCAAACTAATAACCCCCATAGCCAGACCAAAGACTACTTCAAAAAGAATACCGAAAAGCGGCAAAATCGAAAAGATTCTGCCGACAAAGCTGACAATCCAGCCAATCAACATAATCAGCAAAAACCATAGTGTAGATTGCAAAGCATGAAATCTCACAAACTTATTTTCCTTTTCAAGTACAAGTACGACAATGCCCGAAACAGGCCCAAATACATAGCTTATTGCCGCCGCGATGTTCTCGTTTAAATCAAAAACAGATTTTTTCATTACAAGCACCTCCAAAATTTTTTTACTTATCTTCTGGCCTCCAGGCCGGTCATCATATTACTGATGGCAGTCCTCTCTCCCCCTGTAAAGTTGGGCAGAGCGGGTGCGCGTTCGAGCAATGCAGAAAGCATGTCGTATGCGTCATCGGTGCGCCCGCTTTCGTCGTAGTAAAGAGTGCCGAGCATAAACAACAGACGATTGTAGTCAGCAGACTCACTGTCCATAAAGCGCAATGCGTTTTCCAGATTGACTAATGCCATATAAGAATCCCGAGGTGGATTAAAGTCATTGCGTCCTACGTTAAAATAACCTGTAGCAAGTTGTGGATACGCACCCTCCAAAATAGTTGCAACACGCTGTTGTATATCGGGAGGTAGTCCTGCGGTATCAAAGCCTTCGAGTATAGTGACAGCTGCCCTAAGCTCATCACCCCTGTACAAGAAGTATGCGTGGTTTACATCGTTAATACGACGCTGCTCCACCAAATTTGCAATCACGTCATCCAAGTCCGTGTTTAAGCGTGATATTTCAAGCTGTGAGTCATCTTGGGCTTCTTGCATACGTGTAAGTTGCTCTTGGTGGCTTATAGCCTCCGCAGAAAGAGCCGCCGCGGCCTCCTGCCTTTCGGTCTCACGAGAGCTTTCCATCGCGGGCAGCAAAAGAAAATAAAACGCCGCCGCAGTACATGCAACACCTATTATGAATGTAAGCAATTCGGCAAAGTGGAAGTTGCGCTGTTTTTTTTCGTCCACGTCCATAGATTTGTACAGACCCTTTTTGGGTGGTTGTTGGCTCTTTGACATGGAACGCGGAAGCCGCGATTTGCCGGGATTAATCATTGCATAGTAGTTTAATGCGATGGGGTTAAACACATCAATGGCAATGACCCGCTCTGCTGTGTGGATTGCCCTATCCTTGTCGTTTTGGATTAGGTAGCACAGCGTGAGCAAATTTAGCGCGTCAACAAAACGCGGATTTATATCTACAGCCTTTTTTAGCTGGATAATCGCCAAATCGTCACTCTTGTTTTTTATATGCCCCAGAGCTTGGTTATACATACCGACTGCATCATTTAGTTTTTCTAACTGGCGGGCGTTTTTGTTTACGCTTTCGATGTACGATTTTGCAGGATTTTCTTCTAAAAGAAGCGACTGGCTTATTATCCAGTGTTTAAGGGCTTCACCCACATGACCCAATTCAAACAAAGCAAGCCCAAGCAGGTTACGCGAGGGCACATTATTTTTGTTTATGTTTATACTTTTTGTCAGAGCTTCTATTCCATGGAAGATGTCGCCGCTTTTTAGTCGCTCAAGTCCCTGATTAAACAGTTTATCCGACAGGCGCACCGTTCCCATATATAATACAGTATCAATTTTGCAGTTTGGGCATTTCACACCCTTTGCAGGGAATGTCTTTTGGCAATTAGGGCATTTCAATACTGTCCCCTCCTGCCGATTTCCCGGAAGCTTTGCCGGAAATATATTGTAACAAATCCATAATATCCAAAATTTCGTCTTTTACGGCATCTTCCACATCATCTACGGGACAGATTGGTTTGTACTTACTCATCTCTTCTTTAAAATCAATCATCGTCGGCCTCCCAAAGTTACAATTTAATTACATTTTACCACATTAAATTGTCCAAAGCTACAATTTTTTGCTCACCTGTGAGCATATTTTTGATTGTCGCGCTATTTTGTTGCAATTCCGTTTCACCTATTATTAATGTGTTTTTCGCGCCGATTTTATCCGCGTATTTCATTTGCGCCTTTACGCTCCGCCCGATAATGTCGCATTCGGCACGTATTCCTCTTTTTCTCAAATCGTATACCAACTCCTGCGCCCTCACAAAACCCTCATCGCCCATGTTGCCGATAAAAATCTCCGGAGCGTCAGAGATTTCGGCAAGTTGACCTTGTTTTTGCAAAAGGAGAACAAGCCTCTCAATCCCCATCCCAAACCCAATGCCCGGGGTGGCGGTACCACCCACCTGCGAAATCAAACCGTCATAACGACCTCCGCCGATTACCGTCATTCCGTCTTTTATAAACTCAAAAACCGTGCGTGTATAATAATCCAGCCCACGCACTACCTTAGAATCCACCACAAATGGAATTTCCATACGAGAAAGCAAATCCTTCAGTCCCCAAAAATGAGCCTGACATTCTTCGTCTAAAGCATCCAACACACTCGGTACATCTTCCAATAGTTTTTTGCACTCGGGATTTTTGCAGTCCAGCACACGTAGCGGATTTTTTTCGAACCGTTCCGCACAAAGTCCGCATAAAACATCTTTCCGTTCACCCAAAAATGCCTTTAGATTAGAATGATAAACTGCGCGACAATCCGCACAGCCGATACTGTTTATGTGGACAGAAACGCCCTTGACACCCAGCGAAGACAGCAGTCCCCACCCGAGCGAAATCACCTCTGCCTCTGTGGCAAAACCCGCCGAGCCATATACCTCCACGCCAAACTGATAATGCTGTCTAAAACGCCCTTCCTGTGGTCGCTCATACCGAAAACAAGGCCCGATATAAAACAATCTTGTAGGCTGTGGTCGATTATGCATTCCCCTCTCGATATAGGCACGCGCCACACCGGCTGTCTGCTCCGGGCGTAGTGTCAAACTGCGCCCTCCCTTATCCTCAAAAGTATACATCTCCTTTTGCACCACATCCGTAGTATCCCCTACCCCACGCAAAAAAAGCTCGGTATTTTCAAATATGGGTACACGGATTTCGCTATAACCATAGGTATCCGTAAGCCGCCTAATATGCTCTTCGACCAAACGCCAAACCTTCATATCCTCGCCATATACATCCTGCGTGCCTCTCGGTGCCTGTATCATAAATATTCTCCTCGGTCTATATAGATTTGTGGATTTTTGGGATTAAACTTTCTGCTTATATGTGAGCCAACGATATTTTTTGTGACCGCGCCCGCACCTATACCTATTATGGACTGAACCTCTGCCATCATGCCTACATTGTAAAGGCATTCGTGAGTCGGAAGGCTGTATCCCACGTTTTCCAGCAGTCCAACGGTGTTTTTTTGGCGATACAGATAATACGGAAAAAGCCCCATACCTGCACAAGTCTCCGATGCTACGGATAACATGGACTCGGTAGAATGTGACCCAATCCCCACGCTGTTTAGCTCCTCATTGAGTCGCGAAGCGCGTTTTATTGCCAGTGTATGAATTGTAATGTTTTCGGGTGCCAGTTTTGCTAAGACTTCCATATTTCGACGCATGTCGTCGATGGTTTCATTTGGCAGACCGGCGATTATGTCTGTATTTATGCATCCAAATCCAATTTCCCGAGCCAGCCAAAATGCGTTTACAAAGTCTGCGGCGGTATGACTGCGGCCTATGGCTTGCAATGTGCTGTCGTTTAAGGTCTGTGGGTTTATTGCAATACGGTTTACGCCATATTTGCGTAAAATCCGCAGTTTGTCTGCTGTAATTGTATCCGGGCGACCTGCCTCTACGGTAAACTCTTTGTCGTTTTGGTTAAAGGATTGACAGACCGCATTTAGCAAGCATTCCAGCAGATTTTCTGTTAAAAATGTCGGCGTACCTCCGCCTATATATACAGAAGAAATATTGTTTTCGGCCTTCTGATGGATTTCTGCGATTAGATTGTGAATATAATCTGTCAAAAACGCCTCGGTTGCAGGCTTATGTGATGTATTAAAAGAACAGTACACACAGCGTGACGGACAAAAGGGAATACTTATATAGACTCCTTTTTTGTCACGGATTTCCTTTTCTGTCTGCTTTTCGGATTTGGCTACAGAAAAGGCCAGTTCAGCTTTTTGCCTGCTTACGTCATATATGCCGAGCTCTTGCAAAATCTCCGGGTCACTATATCCGTCATCCATCCATTCTCGTATTAACTTAGATGGTCTGATACCCGTCAACGACCCCCAAGGTGCTATTGTCGGCACGGCTTTTTGCAATGCGTGATAAATCGAAAGCATCACTACACGGCGCGGATTAAGTGAGCGCGCATTGCCCATAAAAGAAAAACAGGCAATCTCCGCACTATCTTTGAAAATCATGGCCTTATCCATCCATGACATCACTGTGTAACCCTCTCCCGCCATCTCTTCCACAAAAGCAAATTTCTCGTTTGGGAAAAAAATCTGTGCGGTCACTTGCACTTCGTTTACAAAATCATGGTGGATGACGCAGTTTATCACGAGCTTACTCTTGCGACATCAGCTACACCCTGGACGTTGCGCAGTTTTTTTGTCAATGCGGTCAGTTGCTCACCGTCGGATATTTCCATACCAATCACAAACACCGCTTCGGACTGTACTGTGCGGGCGTTCATGGTTCTTATCTTTATTTTTTCTTCGGAAAGAATACGCGAGATGTCGGCGAGCAACCCGTCACGGTCATCACCCATTATTCGCATCTCTGTATGATAACTTAATTCCTTTTTCGGGTCTGTCTGCCACTGCGCTTCGATAAGACGGCGACGGTCAAACTCATCCATGTGCAGGATGTTTACACAGTCGGAGCGATGCACAGTGAGGCCACGGCCGCGTGTCACAAAGCCGAGGATTTCGTCCCCGGGGAGCGGCCCGCAGCATCGCGCAAAACGCACCGCAGTATCTCCTATGCCTTTTACAACTATACCACTGCCGAGTTTATGTTTTTCCAGCCTTTCGCCTGTGTCAATCAGGTTTTGGATTAGCTCTTCATCTGTGGGAGGCGGGAGAGTCTTTTCGTATTCACGCAAAAGGTGATGGACGACTATTTTTTCTTTTAAGCCCCCTACCCCAATCATGGCATACAGCTGTTCCATGTCCTTGCAATTAAAACGCTCTAAAAGGTCTATGTCACGCTTATCCGCCAATAGCTCATCAACGGTGATGTTTTCATCCTTTGCCGCCTGCTCCAAAGCCTCTCGACCTTTTTTTATGTTTTCGCCGCGGCTCTCTTTATTAAACCACTGAGTGATTTTTGTGCGAGCGGTATTGGATTTTACAATCCTAAGCCACTCTCGACTCGGCCCTTTTGTGTTTTGGCTGGTTATTATTTCTACTTGGTCGCCTGTATTTAGGATATGGTCTACGGGTACTATTTTTCCGTTGACTCGAGCACCTGTCATGCGATTGCCGACCGCAGAGTGTATGGCATATGCATAGTCGATGGCGCATGAGCCGCTTATCAGTTGTACGATTTCTCCGCGAGGGGTAAAGCAGTAGATATGCTCTTGGAAGGCATTTAAGTCCATCTTTAATGCGTCGAGATACTCATCACCATCACTCATGGTGCGTTGCCAGTCCATTATTTCTTGCAGCCATTTATCCTTTGCCGCCTTGCCGCCTTCCTTGTATCTCCAGTGAGCGGCAATCCCATACTCGGCTACCGCGTGCATTTCCAATGTGCGGATTTGCACCTCGAACAACACACCGTCCGACATCAAACCCGTGTGCAACGACTGGTATCCATTGGGCTTTTTCATCCCTATATAGTCCTTAAAACGCCCGGGTATGGGTGTATACATCTCGTGCAAACGACCCAAGACTTCGTAACACTGGGTCGAGTCGTCTACTAAAACACGGATGGCGTACAGGTCATAGAGTTGCTCTAATGTTTTATTTTGGCTTATCATTTTTTTATGTGTACTGTAAAACCGCTTTGCGCGGCCTTCAACACGAGCCAAGATGCCGTCCTCACGTAGGCGTTGACGGATTTCTTCCATTAACTCTTCTACGATTTTTTGCCGCTCGGATTGTTTTATTTCTATCTTAATTTTCAGCTCGTCGTATAGCTTGCGATTTGTGTATTTAAAGCCAAGGTCCTCCAGCTCATAGCGTAACTTTGCTATGCCGAGACGATGTGCAAGTGGTGCATATATATCCAGAGTTTCTTGTGCGATTTGCTTTTGCTTTTCTTCAGAAGAATGTCCGCCGAGGGTACGCATATTATGCAGGCGGTCGGCTATTTTCACCAAAAGCACACGTACATCCTGCGACATATGGAAAAACATCTTGCGATAATTTTCTGCTTGTCGGTCAGTTTTTGAGATGTATGCTACCTTTTGGATTTTTGTGACACCGCCTACCAGCAGAGCCACGTCATCACCAAATCTAGCCTCTATATCGTCCATCGTATAATCTGTATCCTCGATTACATCATGCAAAATCCCCGCGGCTATAGACTCAAGATCTGTGCGAATTTCTGCCAAAATAATCCCAACAGAAAGAGGATGCAAAATATATGGCTCACCTGTCTTTCGCCTTTGGTCAATATGACCCTCATGCGCCATCTCAAATGCGTCCTCGATTAGTTTTAGCGAGGTGCCGGGGCGATACTTTCTTATTGTCTTGATTAGATTGTCGTATGTGTCTTTAATGATTTTTTCCATCGCGCCCGCCTCCTTTGCCTTACGATTATAGTTATTTCGGCAGAAATTGCAAGGCTGAACACGCCTTTTTAACGCCGTCTCCTGCCGTCGCCGGAGTTGTTTTGGGCGCGAGGGATTCTCGTTATGCGATTAAAAAGGAAGCGGTCATGAGAAGCAGTAGTACGAAAGCTACCGCTCCGTGTGTAGTTACAAGCCGTGCGCTCGGCACGGACGGACTTTAGCTTGCTACGCACAAAAAGCATAATCGCACCGGAAATAATAAGCCCAAGTACAACACATCCTATAATTATTTCCATCAAAGCACCTCCACTAAAACAAAAGCAATACCAATCAACAACGCCGTTATGACGACAGAAAGAATAATAAACCATCGCCAAAAAATGCCCCAATCTGTAGGCAGGTCGCCCACAAACTTACCTGTCTGGCCGTTCATGGCGAAGAGATAATTTTTATCACGCCAAGTTGTACACATCACCCACACAGGCAGGAGCGCGTACTTTACTACGCTTTTTTTCAGATAAACACCGCGATACTCGGGTGTGACGGAGGCATAGCCCGTTACCGTTTTTCGGAAAGAGTCCTCTGTGCTTGCACGTATCCGCTCGTTTGCGCGTTCGATGCAATGCTTTTCACAAAAATCGAATTTGTCTGCGAGATAACCTGCCAAAAATGCAGTCTGAAAATCCACAGCATCGTTTGTATTAAAAGGCTCGATGGACTCCATGAGGTCTGCGGGCATCTTTGCAGAAGCGTCCACAGGTACCTTGTCGAACGCCATTTCGCCCTGTCTTGTCACCCTAAACGTCCTTGTCTCTGTATAATGGAAACGAGAATCGCTCCACGAGCGCACGGTGGTAGCCCTATAGCGCATATTGGCATTGACATCTGCATCAAACAGCCAAAATGGTACATACAGCCCCTTTATCTCGTTAAGCCTTTTTGTAGACTTGAAGCATTTTGGCAGTAGCTTTTTTCCGCTCAGATGCTGTTGCAAGGCCTCTATGGCGGCCTTTTTATCTACTTTGAATGGGATAATCAAATCCGGCTTTGCACTACCCGACAGCTGTCCCTTCATTATTACAGGGTTGCCGCAATAAGGGCAACTGCTTGCGGCGGTGCTTTCTTCGGCAATGATTTCGCCGGCACAGGTATTACACGAGTATATCCGCATACCTTCCTGCTCGCCTTCGCGCCACTCTGCATCCTCGTGAGCCGCCCATTCTACGGGGGCTTCGTTTTCGTCCACTGTTTCGGTTAATGCCTCTATGTCAAACTCCGAATCGCAATATGGGCATTTCATCTGCTGGCTTTTTGCATCAAAAGCAATCGCACCATCACAGTTTGGGCATTTAAACTCTTTCATAATCTTTTACCCCCTGGGTTTTCCGCAACCTTGGCAAAAACGACCCGAATTTGACGCTCCGCAAGCACATGTCCAGTCATTGCTGACAGGCTTTGCTGAGCCACAACCTTGGCAAAAATTGCCCATATTAGAAGCCCCGCAAGAACAAGCCCAAGCCTCGGGTGCGGAGGGCTTTGCCGTCCCACATCCCTGACAAAAGTTACCTGTATTGCCTACCCCGCAAGAGCATGTCCATGTCGCTGTTGTAGCGACGGCTGTTGCGGCTTTTGCCGCTTGGTTTTGTTGGTTCATCGCAAACATTTGGTTTGCGTCCATACCACCCGCTTGCTGTGCCATCCCGAGTCCCATGAAGCCCATCATCGCACCACCTTGGTTGCCCGCGGCGGTTTGCATGGCTTCGGCTTGTGCGTTTACGAGTGCCGCGCCGGCCATGCCCGGGTCGCGCATTACTGCCTTGCGCTGTAGATTGCGTATCATTTCTTCATCTTCTTTTGGTGCCGAAAGCGAATTTATTGCAATCGAGACAACAGATAGCCCGCGGTTTTCGCTCCATTGTTCCGACAAAATTTGGTTTAGTGCATCAGAAAGCTCCATTGTATGTCCGGGAATCGCACTATAACGCATTCCCATGGCAGAAAGCCGCGCAAACGCAGGTTGCAATGCATTTAAAAACTCACTGCGCAGCTGGTTTTCTATTTGGTCGCGGGTGTACTCTTTTTCCACATTGCCGCATACGTTTTGGTAAAACATCATGGGATTTGTCATTCTGAAAGAATACATGCCATTGCAACGTAGTGTGATGTCAATGTCCAACCCGATATTGGTATCCACCACCCGAAACGGAATGGGTGTGGCTGTGCCGAATTTGTTGTTTTTTAGCTCGCGGATATTGAAATAATATATCCGCTGGTCTTTTGCCGTATCTCCGCCGAAGGTAAATCTCCGTGCCGCTGTTTTAAATGTATTAACAATGCCGTCTCCCAGCGACCCTGCAAAAATGCTCGGCTCGGACGACTGCGTCCATGTATATTGCCCCGGCTCGGCGCATACATCCATCACACGACCTTGGTCAACAATCATCATGCACTGACCATCGGCTACGGCAATCCCACTCCCATTTGAAATGATATTATCATTGCCGCGATTTGCAGATTTTCTATTGTTGTCGGTGCGGCGTTGACCCTTTGTGACAAGTACAGTCTCGGGCATCGCATCCTGATAAAAAAACTCCAACCACTGGTCAGATAATGTGCTTCCGACGGCATTTACACCTGCGCGTATAAGTCCCATATGTATTCCCCATTTCATTTTTAAGTTTGATTATACACTTTATTTTATGCAATTAAAAGCGTATAATAGGGCGTTGAATAATGATTGTAGCGAAAAAGGAGTTTTACAAGTGAAAAACATTAATCCATCGGTACATCTGCGTAGGATTGTAATATCCGCGCTATTTTTGAGCCTTGCATTGATTTTGCGCACATATTTTAGGATGGATTTGTATATGTTTGGCGGAAGCGGAATGCGGATTAGTGTGCATGGGATTTTTTCTGTCATGCCTTCGATATTGTTTGGCCCCGTATATGGTGGGATGGTTTCAGGGCTAACGGATTTTTTGGGATTTCTTATGCGGCCTGTGGGGACTTATTTACCCATGCTGACAGTCACGGCAGTGGCGGGTGGCTTTTTGCGGGGATGCCTATGGCTGTTTTTGAGACATAAAAATGCTAATATCATGCGTTACTCACTGGGTGCTGTTGCGATTGTGGTTTTTGCGGTTGGTGGTTATCATATGTTTGCACTACGTGCGGATGGGGTTTTTGATTTTTACGATTTTTCGGAAGAAAGCGGAATCGTGCGGCATATGGACACCCACACAGTGGAAGGTGTCAATTCTGACGGTTTGAACTACTACCGCATAAGTGAATATACGCAAATCGAAAAGCACAGCAACGGCAATATTGCATGGCATATGCATGGTGTGCGCACAATAATATATACACCCGAAGCCGTGCCGACGCGCAGGATAGATGCCGATGCTTCTTATATAAATATCACAGGGATGAGGCTCATCAGCAGGATGGCGATTGTGCGGTCGTTTGCTACACTGGGGCAAGCTAATGTCCTTAGCGAATTTATTATGTTTACTACGGGTGCGATGGTAGGTAGCGGTGCTTTGGTTTTGCTCCTGCTTGTTTTGGATTTTGTATTACGTAAATTTTTGCTGAAAGATGATTTTAAGACTATGGCGTTAGCACTTTCTATGATGCTCCCTGCCATTTTGGTTTCTTCGGCAAACACATGGATTTTGCGTGAGACGACCATGACTTCTTGGCAGGTGTTGCCATTTTACATCGTGTGGTTACCGCGTGTTTTGCAAAGCATAGGCACTACTGCAATAAATGTGTATTTTGTTGCATTGCTGGTTAATGTATGCGAACGCCAACCGACTATGCGTGCGCTGATGGCAAAGGTGACTTAATGGGGGAGATTTTTTTATGTTTACAATTATGATTTTGACCGTAGTATGGGTTGTGCTTAGTGGCAACTTATCTGTTTTTAACGTGATTGCAGGGCTTGTAATTGGGGCTGTTTCTTATGCTTTTGCGCGTCGCTATATGTGGCCGACTAAAATTTTGATGGGTGTTAGAGTTGTAAAACTCCTTTATTATCCGTTTTTTTTAATCGGTCAGATGTACATATCCGGTTTTTTGGTAATAAAGATGATTATTTTGGGTTGCCGTACAGAGGTCGTGACGATACAGACGGCAATCCGTAATGATTTTTTGCGTACAGTGCTGTGCAACTCGATTACCATGCTCCCCGGCTCGGTCATGCTGGAGCAGGAAGAAGAGGTGCTGACCGTCATACTGCTGCGCAACAAGGACTCCGAGCCGTTTACACATGATGACGATGTGGGGTATGAGGTCAAGGGTAAACCGGAAGCTATTCTTTTACGAGCGGAGGCGTAAGATGTATATCATTTTGATTGTAATGGTCATATTTTTGCTTTTCAGTGTATTAAAAAGTGTAATAGGCCCTACATTCTGGGATAGAATGCTGGGGATGAATTTGATTTCTACCAAAGTCGTACTAATCATTATAATTTTTGCATCAATTATGGATACAGAATATATTTTGGATTTTGCAATCGTATACGCGCTGACAGGTTTTATTTGTACAATTTTCATCTCATCCTTTATCGCGGCACGCAGACGAGCGCAAAAAGACGAGGAGGGAAAAGGTTGAGCATTATTCAAATAGTCGGGCATATTGTCGTGGTGTTTGGACTTGTTTTCATCGCCTTTGGGATTGTTGGGATTTATCGGTTTGGAGAGTTTTTTCAACGGCTCCTTGTGGCAGCCAAAATCGACACAGTCGGCACTTTTACCGTGATTATCGGGATGATAATGATACATGGACTTAGTTTGTTTTCTGCTCGGCTTTTATTGATTATCGGGATTATCATGTTCCTCGGGCCTCTGTCTGCGCATATCGTGGGCAGGTCGGCATACTCCGTCGAAAAGGAGGATGACGAATAGTGGCATATATTTTGGTTGCATTTTGGATTTTATGCGCTCTCCCTATTTTGTTTGAGCAAAGAATAAGGCGAATGGCGATTTATCTTGGAATTTTTTCGCTGATTACATCCATCATATTTTTGGTGTTTGGTGCGCCTGATGTCGCGCTTGCGGAGGCGGCAATCAGTATTTTTTCTACCATATTTTTTATTACCTGTTTCGAAAAACATTATAACTTTGCCGAAGGCTTAAAAAAAATTAATTGGAAAAAGCTCATCATTCCTGCAATGTTTTCTATCGGGCTTATAGTTATGGTTTTGCGCATTGCACCTCATGCGGAGGCCAGCACATATGTAATGGAGCAGTATCTTTCATATTTTCAACAGGATGTAGGCGGAGACAATCCGGTGACAGCGATTTATTTGGGCTATAGGCTGTACGACACTGTTTTTGAGGCACTTATGCTTATGGTCTCGGTAGTGGCAATCTCGCATTTGTCTTGGCATAAAGAAGCGGAAGTTTCGGAAGAAAGCCGCCACATACAGCTATCCCGCCATGCAAGGAATGTCATACGCATAGTATGCCCGCTACTACCACTGTTTGGCATTTATTTGATTGCTAACGGTCATCAATCTCCGGGTGGTGGCTTCCAAGGTGGGGTTGCACTCGCGGCATTTTTTGTGTGCAGATACATGACTTATGGCATACATGATTTGCCGATTAAAAGATTGCTGATAGGAGAAAAACTTGTGCTTGCCAGCATTATCATTTTGTCGATTTTTGTTGTGTTTATCGGCTTCCATTCACAGTTACAATATGTACCTATGGTGCAGACGATATATCTTATTACTATGAATGCACTCATAGGGATAAAGGTTGCACTCGGTTTTGTTATGCTCTTTTACAGATTTATCGTGGAAAGGATGTAGTATATGCAAACAGCGTCTATTATCATGTTTTTTTTAGCATTTTTTGGACTTATAACAAGCCAAAATATTATCAAATCCGTAATCTGTCTGATGTTGCAACAGACAGCGGTGATTGTGTTTTTTCTCGGACTGCGTCATCGCCATGGGATTTTGGCACCTATCGGGGATAATTTGACTGCCGAGATTGCATATATAGCTGACCCTTTGCCACAGGCTTTGATGATAACCGCAATCATCATCGGGCTGGCTGTCGTCGCCGTGGACATTACCATGATAATCTATCTTACAAACAAGACAAACTCTACCGACTGGGATGAGGTAAAGCAAAAAAGTCGGGAACTAATCGAGGAGGTAAAGTAGATGTTGCCTTATTTTGTAATCGCGCCTCTTTTGATTGCAGTTTTTTTATATTTGTTTTCATCGAGCCGTGCGAGCAGGATTGTTGCCATCATTGCACAGGCTGTGTTTGTTGTGTTTACGCTTGTGCTTTTTTTGGAAAGCAGGCATGGCGAAATCTACACAGCGGTAGGCGGGTATCGTGGAGTGCTGGGGATTACTCTGACAGCGGATATGCTTTCTGCGTCACTGGTTATGCTCACGGCGGTTTTGTTTCTCATCGCTGCCATTTATGGATTAAAGGAGCCAAGCTCCAAACTATACTGGCTTTTGATGTTTATTTGGGAAGGGCTAATCATCGGCATATTTTTTTCTCGCGACTTTTTTAATGTATTCGTATTGCTGGAAGTCGCAACACTCATCGTTGCCGTTCTGATTATGTATGTCAGAGAAAATCGTTCTATGTTTGATGGCGTTATTTTTTTGATGGTAAATACTGCGGTGATTCAATTTTATTTGCTGGGGCTTGGGTATATTTATATGCTCACGGGTACACTGGATATGGCGGTAGCTACGGCGGCGATTGCGCAGATGGAGTCGTCGCAGTTGATTTTGCCATATACATTGATTATGGCACCTATTGTTTTTAAATGCGCCCTTGTACCTTTGGCAAGCTGGTTGCCAAAGGTACAGGGGATTCCGCGTGCGCCAGCCGCTGTAGCGGCCATTTTATCGGGCTTACATGTAAAATGTGCGTTGTTTTTATTTATCCGCTTCCAAGAGGTTTTCGCGCCTGTTGCGACAGAGGGATTTTATATTGTTTTAGGCATCGTAACGGCTGTGACGAGTATCATCATGGCTTTTTCTCAAAAAGATATAAGGCTTATCTTGGCATACAGCTCCACGGCACAGGTGGGACTAATCATGATTGGGCTCAATCTGGACGAATACGCAGCCACGGGCAGTTTGCTTCATATAATAAACCATGCTGTGTTTAAGGCTGCGTTATTCTTGGGTGCGGGTATCATCGTGCGCATGTACCGTACCCCCGATATTACAAAAATCAGCGGTCTCATAAAACGCTCCCCCATACTTAGTATCACTACCATGATGGCAATTTTGGGCATAGCGGGCGCACCGTTTTTTAATGGAAGCATCTCTAAATATTTTATGATGGCAGAAAGCGGCGGGCTTGTTTTTTGGATTTTAAATATTATTAACCTCGGCACAATTATACTGTTTGTAAGATACACAAAAATCCTGTTTGGCCCCGATACAAGCAATAAGTCGGTGCAGATAGATGTGAATAAACAAATCAGCGTAGCAATGCTCGCCGTCATGTGTCTGGCCATGGGTATAGGCGGCGTGTGGTTGGCAAACTTCCTTTTTGGGGTAGATGTAGAACTAAACTTTTGGGGATATTTTGAGAAGGCTGTGATTTTTGCTGCTAGTGTAGCAATCGCCTTGTTCGTAAACAAATATGTAAAAAATGATAATTTTTTCTTGGCGCGTGTCCGTAGCTTGGACTTGAACTTTAGGGGGATGTGCGTTTGTATCGGGGTGCTTTTTGCAGTGATGTTAGTTTTTATGCAAATTTAGTCCTATTATATCGGTGGCACCGTCGGGGTTTAGCCCAAACCGCCGCTGGAACTCACGCACTGCATTTGTCATATCACTGGTAAACAACGAGTTTTGCAATACACCAGGCACCGCCGGATAAAACTCAGAAATAAAGTTTAATAAATACTGTGCTTGCTGTACCGACCTTCCGCGTGCGCCTTCTCGAATAATTTCTGTGGGGGGCGTGCGCCCTATTCCCATGATAATACCCTCGCTGGTGAGTTCGCCAAGCCGCTTAACAGCAGAATACGTGAAGCTCATGCGATACCATGTAGCGCGGTCTACTATGCCGTTTGGTGTGAGATTGCCCAGTGCGCGTATACTCTGGAATGCGCGAACAGCCGCCTCCGTCTGAGGTCCGTAAATCCCACTAACATTAGTAATGGGAGGTATCGCCGGAAAGTTGACCCTAATCCGATTTAGCCATGTTTGCATGGTGCGTACCGCAGGTCCGCTCATACCGGGTCTCAAATCAAACCCGGGGAAAGACTCTACTACACCGCCGATGTTATTTGTTTCGACGATTTCTATATCGTTAGGGTAGAAGTGATGCAAAATCTGTAAAGCGTTGCGCCCCTGATTTGCAAGTGTTACAGTCCCCCACTGCCACAGCCCCGGGCATGTAACCCGCCGACCGTCACAGTATTCTGCAAAAAACGGCTCAAGATGACCCCTGCGTCTAAGGTATCTGTTAAATATTTGGTCTACCATGCGGTCTATGGTTTGGAAAATCTGTCCGCCTTCGACAAACATCTGGTCAAACTGTGTACTGTTTGTGATGTCGAAATTAAAACCACGCACACGATACCATTCTGTAAAGATTCGATTGAGCGTAAGCGAAATTATGCAATATATATTTGCTTCCAGCGATGCGGGAGGCCATGTGGAATAAATTTCGTGCGATGCACAGTTTTTAATATAGTAGGTGAACGGAACCCTTACATTGCGAGCCTCTCTATCGGGGCGACCCAGGTGTACAGTTATAAACTCGGGGATGATTACCTCACTTAACACGCGAGTGTTTGTGGGGATTTTTACCTCGGGCGGAACATCCATACGGCGGTCGTCGTCGGAGACAAGATTGTGTTCAGGGGTATACAGGTCTACCGCTTCGCCTTTTTCTAAGGCAGGACTCATGTGGATGGGTAGGATGCTTGTTTCGGTATCCAGGATTTCTACGTCGTAGATTGTTACAGTCACAAAGCCTTCCGCTTCTGCTTTTACATCGCAAACGGAATACGGTACACCATCAAAGTTTGCGTCCAGTGTAAGTGCTTTTGGCGGTGCTTCCAATGCCACTATTTCCGTGATTCCGCTTTCGTTTGTAACCAGTGAGTATAGTATCTCATCGCCACTAAATACCGTAATCTTTGCCCCTACAATGGGCAGACCGCCGAGCGCGGTAATGGTTACAACTTCTAAAAAGCCTGTTCCCATTTTTTTATCCTCCATAGGCATATATAAACTATTCTATGCGACAAGCCGAAAATGGGTTACGGAAAGTTATATCACTGCGGCACGCAACCTCTCTGCATCCTCGACAGTGACTGTGGCTTTTACATAAATACCGTCCTCGCGATAATCACATTCGTGTACAGTGCCTACGGAGTATAGGCGCGAAACAAGTGAGCCTGCGTCGAGCGGCAATACCACCTCTATTTCAGACCTAAGTTCGCTAAGTTTTTTTGTAATAGCGGCTTGCAGCTCCGAGATTCCCGTCCCCACTTTTGCAGAAACAGAAACACTGTCTACACCGCGAGCATCTTCGCCGCTGAATACATCACATTTGTTATATACAATTAGAGTGGGGTTTGCGTGAGCTTCCAGTTGTGTAAGCACCTCGTTTACCACATGCATTTGCTTGTCGCGGTTTTCGGAAGAAACGTCAACGACATGGAGCAACAAATCCGCGTACCGCGCCTCTTCCAATGTAGCGCGGAAGGCATTAACAAGGTCATGCGGGAGCTTGTTAATAAACCCAACGGTGTCTACAAGCAAAAATTCGCCACTCCCGAAGTTGACCCTGCGCGATTTTGGGTCGAGTGTAGCAAAGAGCTTGTCCTCTGCAAGTACATCACTGCCCGAAAGGCAGTTCATGAGCGTAGATTTGCCTGCGTTTGTGTAGCCCACCAATGCCACTATGGGGATTTTGGAACGCTCTCGCGCTGCACGTTGCACCTCGCGTCGAGCCTTTACTTTTTCGATTTCGCGCTCAAGCTCTGTTATGCGCTTGCGAAGCAGACGGCGGTCTACCTCAAGCTGTGTTTCGCCCTCGCCGCGGCGTGCGCCACCACCGCCACCGCCACCACCTGCCATGCGCGTAAAATGCCCCCAAAAGCCTGTCATGCGCGGGAGCAAATATTTTGTAGATGCCAACTCCACCTGCAAACGTCCCTCATGCGTAGAGGCGCGGTCAGAAAAAATATCAAGGATGAGTGCGGTACGGTCTATGATTTCTATTTTTTTGCCTAATTCTTTTTGGATATTTCGGATTTGAGAGGGAGTTAGCTCGTCATCAAAAATAACTGCATCTGCCTGTAGTCGCTGGATTTCTAATACCAAATCATGCAACTTTCCAAACCCCAGATAATATGTTTTGTCGGGTCGAGATTTTGGCTGCACGACATAGCCGACGGTGATAAAACCTGCCGTGTCTGCAAGCTGACGAAGCTCGATAGGCTCACCATCGAGACCCACCAAGATGGCACGCGCTATTTCCCTTTCGGCCTTCTTTGATTCCGAAGGTCGGATTCGATTGTCCGCAGATTCGATTTCTTCCCGTAAAAGAGCGTCCGGGATGTCATCGGCTCTGTACAGCCCAAAAAGATTAACCGTTATGTCGTCATTGGACAAAATCTCACCCAGTATGGCTACCTGCACAAAATCCGGTCGCCCGTCCAACACCCCAACAGAGGCCATTGCATCAAGCTTTAGGCTTTTTAAAGACTGTATATCCACAGTGGAAAGATGAGAATTGTTACCGGAGCCGGGATGGGTATGAATACAGCGTAGCCCACTAAGTCGCTCATCCGAACGGCGTTTTTTTAACGCGGGCAGACGCACCCTATCTTGCTCACCCACGATTACCGTTTCGATACGTCCACTACGCTCTATATAAACCATAGCCTCTCGCCCAGTAGCCTCCGTAAAAAATGCCAACGTCTCCAGCACTTCTAAAGAACAAAACTGCCCACGGTCTATCGCCATATCGTATATCGTTTCCAATCGGTCAATATATGAACGTCGGATTCCATCCGTGTTTCCATTTACTTTTTGTGCCATATGCATCTCTTTTCTGTTTTTTGGATTATGACCCCCCATAGCGTAACAAAAATGCATGATGTTTGCCAGATAAAAGATGATTTAATTGGATGAGCAATAATAATTGTCTCTCTGCTTTTTATCAAAATTTGTTCGTTATAAATGATTGCGCGAAGTTCCCACACCCAGCGTAATTCAATATAAATTTCACCATCCTCAGTAGTGTATGCCCAAATTTGACGTTCTTCTCCGTGAGAATTGCGAAAATAAACTTGCTCATCACGGACAATGTAATGCTCCCCCAAGCCTTTCGCAATTGCCGCAATGGGAATTAAAATGTTATCCAACCGCCTGAACGCGCCGCCGGAAGCAACTTCAACGCCGTTAAAGATAATAGGGAATGATGCAAGCTCCTCGTCTGACACTAAAGCTGTCCCGGTTTCTCGGCAAAATTCTTGCCAAATGCCCTGTGGAAAACTATCCGCATGAAAAACTTCAATTCTATCTTCAAAACGCCACACGCCTGCAAACGGTACGCCGCATATAGCCAAATACGGAACATAAACAATCCCGCCCACGATAATTGGTGGTAGGCTCATGGGTGCGCGGCGACTCCCTATAAAACCCACAGATGCACACCCAATCTGCCAATGACTATTCTCAGAGCCGCCACCACCGCCAATAAAACCGAGATTTCCGTCATCTGATAAAAATGTAAATTCACGAATGATTATAGAAGCCTGCATTGCTTCCCTAAGCGGCACCATAATGATGCCATCGACCAAAATAGGCGATGCGGAATTTACTTTTTCGCCGTTAATAAAAAGCGGCAAATCAACCGTTTCAAACGTGTATGCGGGAAAAACATAATTTGTGAAATTTAACATAACCTCTTGCGGAGTTTCTTGGTGTTCTCCAAAAAACCAAAAAAAATCCTTATCATTAAAAGCAAAAATTGTATGAGCAACAGGCAATTCATCTTCGGTTGTACTATATATAACCGCAAAATGAGGAAACAAGCCCCTCTCCGCAGGCCATTGCAAAAGTCTTTGCGCACTACGGCAATATCTCCAGTTATCATACAAACGCTCTTTCACTGCATGGATATACTCCATCGCATCTTCTATGACAAACGAAAATTTTTCGCCCGAAAAATCACAGCAAACAATAAACCTATTTTCCGGCGAAAACCCCGTGACAATTGCAGTAGCAACGTATATCAACAAGTCGTTCACAAAAATGGGCAAGTCGTAAGCCACATACGCAGTAATTTCCATTCCGATTTCGGGCTTGCTTCCAAAAATAAAAGCCGTGGTATGTACACCTGCAATAATCGCAGGGGTACCATCGGCTTTTTCTATTTCAAATGTAAACCATTCCACGTCCCACGGAACAATGCCGTTTTCAGATACAGGGCCGCAAAAATCGGTGATTACGCCGGTAACGGAAAAAAGTCCGCACGAATATCCTTCCCATACAATGGGTACAGAAATAGGTTCTTGCGACTCAGGGAGAAGCGTGGGTGCGGAATGGATTTCCCAAGGCGCGAGTGTTGGCTCGGGTGCAAGATGGGCTTCCGACTCGTCATTGTATACAACTTCAATATACACAATTGTTATGCTACTAAGGGGCTTGATTGAACAAGCCTACTAAATGACATGGCTGTCGGCTCATTTACGGTATGAATAAGGCGTTTGGCTATGTGGAAGGGAGTAATTGGGGATGTTCAATCGGGCATCCTTTTCATAGTTCTTTACCAAATCCACGGAACATCATATTTTTGTATGTTTTCATCTACTGTCATTACGGTTAAGCCTTCAGATAATGCAGTAGTTATAATTAATCTGTCGAATGGGTCTTTGTGAATAAACGGCAATTTTGAAAGCCCCTTCAAATAGTCGTTTTCTATTGGGATTACAGATAACTCGCTACTTTCTATGGTATCCAGAAGCTCATCAAATGAAAATCGCATATCTAATTTCCCTATGTTAGACTTAATTGCAATTTCCCACAAAGAAGCAACACAGATAAATTTTTGGCATGTGGGATTATCAATAATGCGTGCTATCTTTATCGGTAGGTCTGCCGAATCTTCAAAATACCATATCAAGGCGTGCGTATCTAACAAGTAGCTCATTCCATATACTCCTTCATTTCATCTAGGGGTGCATTAAAATCATCTGCCATCCAAACCTTGCCTTTCAAAAATCCTCTTAACTCTGAAAGAGGACGTTTATTAGACGTTATATCACTAACAACGCCGTCCTTTACAGGCTCAAGGAATGTAATAACAACTTCGTATTTCCCGCTCACAGAAATAGGCTGTCTTGGCTTGAAATTAACACCATCATAAATTGCTTTTACAGCGTACATGTTTTTCCTCCTTAAAATTTACCAACAGAGCAACTAGCGCACTTATGCACCAGCAGAGCCGATGCAGTGCGCCACTGTCGGGGGCTTCCGTGCCTATCGGCACGAAGTATAGATTGTAGAAAATGTTTACAAGGCAAATACTTTTTTGATTTTTATAGCGACTTCATTTGGTGATAAATTTGTATTGTCAATTTTTAAATAATTTTCATGTAGTGTTTCATCTTCATTCGCTTTATATCTGTACATTGAATCCATTTTACACAAATGTTCCTGTAGTCGTTCTAAGCCAAAATTTCGTTTTGAAGGCTTATTTAATAATCGGTTTTCTGTTATGTTACGTTCAAGCCGAACCTTTAAATCTGCATACAATTCAACAACACAAACAAACGCATTTTTAGATTCAAATAATTCAATGACGGATTTTATATATTCGACAGTAGGCGGTTTGTTAAAAGGCATAGCGGACGTATAAATCATTCCCGGCAAATCACTATTAACGACTGCTTCAAAAATTTCTTGCTTAAAAAGAGTGTTAAGCCTCTGCCCCTCTGCTGAAATAAAAACATCAAAAAAGTTATGGATTGGTTCCATAAATAGATGGTTATGGAGCAATTTAAAATCGGTTATATTTGACAATTCCTGTCCGACAGTCATTTTACCAACAGCACCAGGCCCAATAATGATTACAAGTTTCATTTTTCGCCTTTCTATCACTCGTATAAAATACAAATTGTTCAATTGCCTACCATTACGATAAATTATATCAGAACATAACAATACTCACAAAATTTATTTTCTCAAACCCCTTGATAACCCTCCAACCACTTGTAGTATCGCGTCCATGCGAACAACTTGAAAGAGATGACGCAATAATTATTATTGCTATACATAAAGTAATTTTTCTCATAATCTCGCCCTTTTCATTTCACTAAAAACCATTACGGATGCTTCGCCTAATGCAATGTTTCGGCTGTCGCTGAAAACGCGGTAAAACACTCGCGATTTTCAGCTCCAACGAGACCGTTTCTCATTGATTTCGCTGTAAATAGTAAACCCATGCTTGGCTAACAAGACTTCGGCCTCCATGATATTCATGTTGTTTTGCAAAGCGAATTGCAATAATGCATCTCTTTTGCGACGCAGGTAGAAACCACTGTAACCGGCAAGCATCATAAGCCGCGAGGCGGTTTCTGCGTCTACCGCCAGCCCAAAGGCCAATTTAATCACGGTGTCTCTGGAAGGGCGTTTCTCGCCACGCAAAATATCATACAAATACGGCTCGCTTATACACGCGCCATCCACGATTTTTGTTTTGCTTTTTCCGCTTTCTCTCACAAGTGTGGCTAAAAAGTCGTAAAAATTTTTTTCGTCAAACTCGGATTCGTTTTCTTTTATAAAGCTGTAAATGCTTTGGGTATTTTCCAATTCAAAACCTAACTCACTTGTTTTTTTCATTTTCATCACCCAAAGTGAGTATAACACGTTATAATAGGCGCACGATAGGGGCGCGTGCCATGGAGTATAAAGTTGTAAAAGAAATTGCAAAACACGACGATAAGGATATTCTACTGGTCGAGGACAACGATGGCTTGTATGTTTTAAAAATTTTCAAAAAAACATGCAAGCTTTCTTTATATGAAAATTTAGCCAAACTATCGCATAAGAATATGACGCAAATCAACAAAGTTTTTAAGCGCGAGGATAGTTTTTGCGTGGCAGAGGAATACATAGAGGGGCAAACGATTCAGGAAATGTTGGAGAAAAACGGTGCTGTTCACAAAAATATTGCGCATGATATTTTTTTGCAACTATGTGACGTTTTGGCGTATTTGCATGAACGCGATATTATCCACCGCGACATAACACCCGCCAATATTATGCTAACCGCCGACGGTACAGTAAAGCTTCTGGACTTTGATATAGCCCGCGAGTACAAAACAGACGCACCCACAGACACAGAAATTATGGGAACAAAACCCTTCGCCCCACCGGAACAATACGGCTTTGCGCAAAGTTCGGGCAAGACGGATATTTACGCACTTGGGGTACTTATGACGGCAATGCTTACAAATTCGTACGATGCGACTCGTATAAGTGACAATAAATGTAGAAAAATCGTGACACGTTGCACGGAATTTAACCCAAACAAGCGATACAAAAATGTAAATAGCCTACGGCGTGATTTTTTGTACGGCTCGGGGGGCAAAAAAATCTTGCTTTGTTTTATAACTGCGGCTATGGCGGCGATTTTTGCGTGGCTTTTATTACTCTCTCCCATGCCATCCACTCCGACTATGCCTGCGGTATTTTTGTATTCATTGGCGCACGACTCACATATTCAAACTTTGCCTCACGGAACTGTAGGTAGTAACGAAATTTTTGCAGAATCACCATTTTTAACGTCTGCGGGGTCGGCCATGTTTTCCATTGTTGCCAATCCCTTGGGTGGCAATGCAATAAACTTAACCAACCGTAGGTCAAACTATGCCGCCATAGACCTCGTTACCCCTTTTTTGGAATGGGATTTTGCAAATAACACGTATTTGCTAACCGTGCATGGGTATCTTAGCGGGGGCGGGATTGCAATCATAGCGGGTGCAGACCACCCGTGGCATTTTTTCACGTCCGAATATACGTACGGCAACTTTACATTACAGGTGGAAATTACTACGGATATTCTGGCAGAAGCGGGTGCGCGCCGACAGCTTCGCATCCAGTCTGTACACGACACTGGCGACCTTACGATTCACGCGATTTCTGTAGCGCGACACTAAACCACCAGCAGTGGGCAAACCATACAAAAAATGGGTAGACTTCTCCTATATATAGTGGTTTCAACCGAGAGGAGAATTTACATGGAAAACAAAAAAGTTGGATTTGCTTTTCTTGCAGTGTTGGTGCTTGTGGTTGTGGGTATTGTTATTTTCACAAGCGGCGATGAAGATGCACCGTACGAAAGCACACCCGACCCGACCCACCAAAACTACACCGAATACACCCCCACAGAAACCTACGTACCCGAATGGAAGAGAATACGCGTAGAACAAACCGACCCGCTTGGTTATGTATTTATAGGTGGTGAGCGTTTTGGCATTTCGGAAACAGAGTTGTTTATAAGAGGAGAAAATCTGCAAAACGAGGATATTTTGCCGCTCGCCTACATGGTAAATTTAGAGATGCTGAGTTTGACAAACAACCAAATAAGCGACCTCTCGCCGCTTGCTGGGTTGGGAAATTTGCAATCACTTTGGTTAGAAGACAATGAAATAAGCGACCTTTCGCCACTTGCTGGGTTGAAAAATTTGCACGGGGTGGCATTGTCCAGAAATGAAATAAATGACCTTTCGCCGCTTGTGGGGCTTCAGGCACTAATCTTGTTGCAATTGGACGGCAATCAAATAACCGATGTCTCACCCATAGCCGAAATTTCGTCTTTGTGGCTGTTGTATATGAATGATAACCCCATCGGCGATTTTTCAGTACTTTCACAGCTGCCTTATTTGAACACTTTACTCATAGACAATACACAAATAGATGATATATCGTTTTTGGACGAATTTGAAACCTTGTACGCATTACAAGCGCGCAACAATAGTATCCGCAATACAGCACCACTTGCGGGGCTTGAAAATTTACGAATTTTATATTTATGTAACAACGAGATAAGCGACCCTACACCGCTTGCAAACCTTGACCTCTATATTTTGGGGCTTAGCGGAAACCCCATTCAAAATTGGCCACCCTTGCAACGTTCTGCACTTGTGGAAGGCCGCCCGCCTGCACCCGGGCAAGTGGTGTATTCCCTTTCTCGCGACTTTGTAATCGGGTGGCACGAAGTTGGTTTTAGCACTGATTGGGGGACAATATTTACGACCTACCCATTTAGCTCACCGCTTATATCACAAAACTCCCACCCCCTGATAACCATTGTGGATGGACCTTACGGCAAGGGCATAAAAGTAAGCGAACGCGGCGCAAGTTGGTATGCACTCGATTTGCTAACCGCCGATTCGGCACTGCTCAACTTCGAAGAAAACGATTACCACATCGAAGTACTCGGCAGAAACAACTCCGAACACATAGTGACAATTGCACTAATAGCCACAGAAAGCCCATGGAACGCGCTTCACGATAAGGAAGTACCACCGGGCGAGACATTCACCCTTTCCGGAGAACTGTCTCTCGCAATTATGGATGACACCATAGGCGGACGTAACCAGTTTATGCCGCACGGCATTCGTCTACAAACCCATTGCACCGCCGACTTTACCATTTATGAAATAATTATTTCGGCTAGGTAAAGCGAAATATAGGAACTAAAACTAACCCCCGATAAAAAAATCGGGGGTTAGTTTTAGTTCCTTCTTCTGGGCCCTCAGGGACTTGAACCCGGGACCTACCGGTTATGAGCCGGCCGCTCTAACCGACTGAGCTAAGGGCCCTTCGCGCATTCCTTGCATAACAAAGACCGCGCAACAGACATTCTACCAAAGGGGACATTGCTCGTCAATACCGGATTTTTTGAATTTCTAACACATCCTAGCGGCGCATGGGGCTTACGTGGATTTGTGTAGTATCCATACCTGTTTTTCGCTTTATTATTTCTACAATTTGTGCAAGTTCGGCATCGGTTAGGGCTTCTTTGCTTACAATTACGTCTACGGAGGTGTCAGAAATCCGTACATAAGCCTCTGCAAAGCCTTTTGATTCGATAAGGGCTTCAGCGGCGGTTTCGCGCTCTATGCGGCGTTGCATTTCGAGCATTTGGTCGGCAGCCTGTGCGCGCTGTTCGTCGGCGACCATTGAGTTGTTGATTAGGTCATTTAACACACTGCGCTCACTACTGCGATTTTGTTCGCGGGTTAGGCGATTTTGTACAAAAAACGAGTCGCGGCTTTGGTTTACAAAGATAGCTTCGCCGGCTTCACGCAATGATTCTTCGTTAGAAGGCAGAGATATTATTTCACTAAAATCTAAGCCTGAAAGCGTATGCCAATAAAAATCATCGCCGGATACTGCAATCGTGGGGTCGTGGGTAGTTACCCATGGTACGCCTGTGAGTCCATCATAATCATCCGGAAAAAGGCTTGCCAATGTCCCACCATCCGGGATGAGCGCGGACACATTACCCTGGTCATCCAGCACAAAGCCCGATGCAACATCACGAGAGTCGCTCCAGCTAAGATAACCCGCTACAGCTATCATTACTACAAGTGCAGTGATAATTACTTGATTTCTCTTTAAAACAAACATTTTTTATTTCCCCTTTCATATTTTTAGTTTTTGTGCCGTTATTTCATAGTCAGCACCTGAATCATATGCGCCTCCAGCCCCAGTACGGCGCGGGCGGCGCGGGTGAGTGAATCTCTCACCAGAGGGTTTTCACCTCCTTCGGCGATTATTACTATACCCTCTATGCGAGGCTCGATTTCGCGTATTACGAGCGGCGTATCGGCTCCTTGACGGTTTGTGATGATTACCGTTTGTTCGGCACGTTGGTGATTTTGCGTTTCTCGTGTGCCACCTTGACTGTCGGCCTCTGTTG
>WRGY01000112.1 GCA_009786925.1 Defluviitaleaceae bacterium
ATACTCGCGACGGCACCGGTGTACGCGACTACATCCATGTGACCGACCTCGTAGACGGACATTTGCGGGCGGTTGATTTTGCAAAAAACAATATGGGCTGTGAGACATTTAACCTCGGCACCGGTAAGGGCGTTTCTGTCCTCGAGCTAATCAGCACCTTCGAAAGGGTAAATGGGATCAAAGTCCCCTACTCCATAGCACCCCGCCGACCCGGCGACATTGCGACATGCTATGCGGATTCTTCGAAAGCAGAGAAGTTGCTGGGCTTTAAGGCAGAAAAAACATTGGATGACATGTGCAGAGACACCTGGAAATTTAGCAATGGAAAGTGAAAATTTGGCCGCTTTGGTAGAATATTTCGAAAGCGGCTGCAAAAAAGAACAATTGCTTGGCGTGGAGCTTGAGCATTTTGTAATAAATAAAGAAACGTGTGAGTCTCTCGACTACGAAAGCGGTTTAGGGGTAATTTTACAACGTTTGCAACCTCTGTATGGAGAGGCGATTTTGTCCGAAGGGCGCGTAATCGGCATTAGCGGCAAAAACGCTGACATCACCCTCGAACCGGCGGCACAAATAGAAATAAGCATACACCCCACACCCTTCATCACAGAAATCCGCGACATCTACAACCATTTTGCAAATACAATCTCACCTATTTTGGAAGAAATGGGTTGCGAACTTTTTTGTGCAGGTTATCATCCTAAGAGCAAGGCAGTGGATTTGCCGCTTATTCCAAAAAAACGATACGAGCTTATGGATGAGCATTTTAAAACAACGGGTACTCATGGCCTGTATATGATGAGGGGTACGGCAAGCACACAGATTAATATTGATTATGAAAGCGAAAAAGATTTTAGGGCAAAATACCGAATCGCCTCACTTTTGAGTCCTGTTTTCTCGCATTTGTTTGACAAATCAAAGGTTTTTGAGGGCAATGTTTATAATGGTGGGATGTTGCGTTCATTTATTTGGGAAAACGTAGACTCTGCGCGTGTCGAGCCACCAAAAAACTCACTAAACATGTCTTTTTTGGATTATGCAAAATACATCTATGACATGCCTCCGATTTTTGTTTTGCGAGAAAATGAGCCTGTTTACACCGGCAACAAGCCTAATCGAGAAATTTTTGCAGATAAAAAACTCACTCTCGCGGATATAGAGCATATTACATCCATGGCATTCCCTCATGTAAGATTAAAAAATCGAATTGAACTGCGCATGGCCGATAGTATGCCTATAGAGCAGGCATTGGCGTTTACTGCAATGGTGCGTGATATTTTTTACAAACTCGCCTAAAAAAACCCCTTGGCATATTCCCCGAGCTTGTGCGATAAACTGTAATACAAGACTTTTGCGGGGGCATGGATGTGGAAACAAAATACTTGGAGGGCAAAAACAGCATCAGGATAACATGGCATTGGCCTGTTGGCGTGGAGCAGGTTTACATTCTTCCGCAAGAAAAGCTTTATACATTGCAGGAGTATAAAAAATTTGGCGGATACATTGTCAAAAAACAGCCCGGGATTTTTACATATAAAATACATCCTATTTTGCCCGAGGGCGGCAGTACACCAACCACGGAGCCACATGGAGAAGTCAGTTTTGTTTGCAAAACGGAAATTGATTATTTAGTCACAAAAAAAAGTGGATTTTTTGAACTCGCGCTTTATTCTGAATATGATGTGGCGGAGGATGTTTTTTGTTATGCAAAAAATGATAAGTTTATCTATTTTTTTGGCGAAAAGCTTGCGGCAGGCAAGCCGATTTTGCGTATAATCAAAGCAGATGCTGATGAAAATCTCCGCGTTTTTATTCCCGAACAAAACTCCGTATTATATACACTTAACAAATGTGATAGTATGAGACGACCTCTTCTTATGAAAGGATAAAAAATTATGGGACTTTTTAAGCGAAAAAAAGATGCTATAGAACGCGCAAAAATGGATAAGACTCATGAAATAGTTTGCCTGTATTGCTTTAAAAATTTTACGCATGACCGTGTGATGTTCAGAGCTTTGGAGGCCTTGGACGCTGAAGGGTATCAGGCGCAGTATGACGATATTTTGGACGAGTACCGCGCACGTTTTCATATGGAAACGGCGGGTGAGTTAGCGGTTGCTCTCGACCCCGACGAGTTTAATGAGGCAAACAAAGGCTATCATCGCAGTATCCTTTCTTCGCTAAAAGATGACTATAACAATGTCACCACCCGACGCATCTGCCCGTTTTGTCACAATGATATACCGCAGAGTGCAGGATTTGCACCGAGTACGGTGATTTCTGTGGTAGGGGCTTCGCAGTCGGGCAAGTCGGTTTATTTAACGAGCCTTATTCATACGCTAAAGACTATAACGCCTCGCAATTTCCCTATTTTTTGCACGCCAATTAATAACGAAATGGGTCGCAAGTTTAAACTGGAATACGAGGATCCGCTAATTGAACAAGGTTTATTGCTCAGTCCCACACAAAAAGAAAAACAGCAGGAGCCTTTTATTTTTACGTTTTCGTTCTCGGACGAGACAAAACCCGAGATTAACATCGCGTTTTTTGATGTGGCGGGCGAAGGCATGGTAGATACGGCATATATGGACATATACGCCGCGCATATACGCAATTCATCGGGGATTTTGTTTTTGGTTGACCCTTTACAGTTTAAGAGTATCGGAAAAAAAATCCAAATCAAAAACGGACTGGATTTTGACCTGTCAAGCATGGATGAACCTGCCGATGTGTTGAGTGGACTCGTGGAGGACTATATCTACAAACAGGGCGGCGGCGTGTCAGAAATCCCGACAGCCATAGTTTTGACAAAGACTGATTTGTTGGAAGTCCTGCAAGCCGACGGAGATTATATAACCCCCAACAGCAGTATTTTTGAAAACTTTACTCATAAGAAATTTTTTAATCTAACGGAATTTTATGATATAAACGACGACACAGAAGATTTTGTGAGCGAGACCGACCCGAATTTTTGCAACGCATTAAAAAGGCGGTTTTCTGACCTTGGTTTTTTTGCGGTATCGGCACTCGGCACACAGCCCGAAGGCCGACGAGTAGCTTCTTTTACACCGATGCGTGTTGATGAGCCGTTTTTATGGATTTTGCATCGCCTCGGCTACATTGATGGCCATGAAAACACATGAAAATAGAGCAACATATGTATACTCGCTGCAAACGCGGACTTTTCAACACCACAGCCGGATACGATACCGTTGCAAAATCACCGGGTCTGACAGATGATTTCATAAAGAAGATTTTGCATCCTCTATGTGTTTTCGGTGGCGGGGACAGGGCGGTTACATTGGTTAATCTACCCGACGGAAGGGTGTTTTTGGGTCAAGCAGTTGCGACCACGGATTTTACGGGGCAACGCTCGACCTTTTTTATGCATAATTATATCTTACCCGCAGATATGGCCGGCAATATCGAGGGATTGCTCGGGGCAAGATTCGAAACATCTTACAGCGAAGGCGGGGAGCTTAAATCATTAAAAAGCCTACCCCGCGAGCCACAAAAATCAGAAGTCTTTGACGACGCTACCGACTACGAATATTTGGCAGGGTGTATTATATCGGCAGTTGTTAATTCCAAGAAGCTTTATGTACATAGTACGTTTTCACACGATGCAATCACAAAAATCTATAGGTTTTTGCCCCCGAGTATTAGGCATGTGTTGGGGTTTTGTACATACTCTAAAGAAGCAGAACGGCGTAGTGGTGTACATCTAATCTTTACAGAAAATAAAAGCCTTATAAATCAAACAACCAATAGCAATGCAAAACCAGAAGAAGGTGATGTTTTTTCTCGCATTTATAAGCTTTCTTATACAAGCTTTTTTGCAGAGGTGAATTTTTGGCATATACGAATGCCGCATTTGCGGGATTTTTTTCATGTGACTGAGGTGGGCTGGCTGGAAAATAATCTGAAAAAATTAACACCAAAACAATTTGCCACCATCCCCACGGATTTTATAAAACGAGGCAAAAACAGCAAAACCCCAAAGATGTACATATTAGTTTCAATAATGAAAAAAATAAGCGAGGCAAGACTAAATAACCGCGAGGTGGACTTGCGCTACTTCTTGGGAAGCTATTTTCTTTCGGATGAAGATTATAGGACAATCATTGAATTTTTCGGTTGCACTTGCCGCTCCGTAGGGTTATAATCGGGGCGATGTTGCGAAGCATTTCGCGATATACATAAGGGGGAATAATTAATGTACAAAAAGCTAATTCATGCAACACTTTTAGCCTTGGTGACACTATGCGCCACGGCATTTTCAGATTTGGCTCACGCAGATGATGGGGTCAATGTAGTTGTCAATGGCGTACATGTGGACTTTGACGGACAGACTCCGTTGCTAGAACAAAACAGGACACTCGTACCACTTCGTGGAGTTTTTGAAACAATCGGCTTTGTTGTTGGCTGGGACGAGCATTATTCTACAGCGACACTTAGCTCTACGAGCTTTACGGTGACAATCACTGCCGACTCCGATGTGTTTTACACAAACGGAATCCGTCATGTATCAGAAATCCCTGCACAAATCATAGGCGGCAGGGTAATGTTGCCGCTACGTGCCGCGATGGAGAGTATCGGATATGATGTCATATGGTCGGCTATTACTCGCACGATTTATATTGATTCGCCGCGGCAGGTAAGGACACTCGCCGGCATGGGTACGCATGGTTATAATGACGGAAGGATTGCGCAGTTTAACTTACCAGCAGGTATTTTCAGTGATGGCGAAGGTACAATTTTTGTAGCAGACACATACAATAACTTAATCCGCAGGATTTCGCCCGACGGCAATGTCACAACCTTTGCAGGAGAAATCCAAGGCAATGACGAATACGGATTTCCGCTGGGCAGATACCGCGCAGGTGCGTTGTCACAAGCCCTTTTCAATCGCCCGACCGCAGGGGTGGCAATAGATGGTGCGATGTTTATTGCCGATAGCGGTAACCACATCATACGCAGAATCGAAAATAACAATGTCTCGACCTTCGCTACCGAAACAGGCGAAAGCGGCGGCGACAGTGATATGCTTTATCTGCCCACCGCGCTTGCAGTTGCAACATGCGGCAGTATTTATTTTACAGATACACTAAACCACGTAGTCCGCAGGATTGGTACAGACGGCAATGTTACAACTGTCGCAGGTGTCCCGGGCGAATACGGCTACCACAACGGTACAGATGCTCTTTTCAATAGCCCTATGGGGATTGCTGTTGCAGAAAACGGCATGATTTTTGTGGCAGACACAGGCAATCACCTCATCCGCGTAATCGAAAACGGTAGTGTGCGTACATTTGCAGGGACGTTCCGAACATCACCCGACTTTGATAATGAGCCATATGGTGACTTTGCCGATGGCTTTAACGCGGCGTTTAACCTACCGGTAGGTCTCGCGCTGTGGGGCAATAATCTAATCGTAGCTGACTCGGCAAACCACCGTATCCGTGTGATTATGCCAACAGGAGAAACGGTAACTCTCGCAGGTACAGGCTACCCTGATGCAACTGATGGAGCGGCTAATGTCGCAGCTTTCCATCTGCCGCGTGGGGTGTATGTACTCGGCGATTTGCTATATATCGCAGACACCGGCAATAACCTTATACGGGTTATGCCTTTAAATTAACAGGGGGGAACTTTAATGAAAAAGTCCAAAAGTTGTATCGCAATTTTACTTGCATTTGCCATGATTCTTAGCTCGGTGAGCCATCTGTACGCAGACACTGCGCGGGTGATTACCGTCCATGGTATCGAGGGCAACAGCGTTAGCCTATCCCGCGGGAATGCACGCGCCGCCACACCTCGTGTGGGACAGAGGCTCGCCAACGGCAACACCATTACCACAGGCACAGGCTCTTCTGTCTACCTACAAATGGACAGAGATTCTATCCTAAAAATGGACGAACAGAGCCGCGTGGTTGTTACATCATCTCGCCGTCGTCTGTCGCTCACCGTACAAAGCGGAAGCGCGCTGATAGATGCAGGTGCGCAAAGCGCGGGCGAAACACTCGAAACCCGCGTGGGCAATGTGGGCCTCACCGTGCGTGGTACAATGTTTACCGTAGGCCGCACGGATAACAGTCTGCTCATCGTAATGCTATCAGGCTCAGGGGATGTTAACGGCATACCCATCCCCGCAGGAGAAGGTATGGTAGTAAGGGCTGACACACAAGCCGCAGGGGTACATTTTGAGGCTATGCAAGAGCTTGACCTCGGACAGTTGCCGCTGTTTACACTGAACTCCATCGCCGCAAATGCAGAATATCTGCGCAATGTATTCCCGCAGGAGGCATTCCAAGCCCTGCCTGCATTAATCGAAACTCGTACAGCCGAGAGAGACCAACAAAGAATAGAACAAGCAACACGCCTAAACGTCGCTGCAAATGCAGATGCACAGCAACGTGCAGCATCCGGTGGTCGTCAACGCGGCGTGATAGAAGCTGCTCCCACCCCCGCAGCAACACCTGCACCTCCCCCGGCCCCACCCTCTACAGGCGGTGGTGGCGGCAACGGTGGTGGTGGCAACGGCGGAGGCTCCCCAACAATCCCAACCATCCGTATAACCTCCACATCACCATCCGCTCTTGCGGTAGATGCATTACCGGGAGACCTTGTGACACTTGCCGTGACCGCAGAGGTTGACCAAAACGCTACAATGAGCTTCCAATGGTTTTTGGATGGGCAACCCATCGACGGTGAGACATCAAGCACTTTGTCGTTTTGGCTAAACCTTTCACCGGGCAATCACTCCTTCTTTGCAGAAGTGACTGCAACAGGTGGCGCAGTGCCGATAAGGTCAAGTGTTATCACCTTGCGTGTCTTGGAATACGACGGTCAAGAAACACCACCTCTGCCGATTAACGGTCAATTTACCTGTCCTGTGTTTTTGGAGGCAGTACTGGAAGCCGCAGGGCTTGCACCCGGTGACTTACTCTTTAGCGAACAGGCAGGACAAATCGAAACGTTGACCGCGAATGGCATAGAAAGCACCAACGGCCTATACTTCTTGACAGAGTTGCGGAGATTGGATGTCTCCAACTCATATTTGACCTATATAAACGTAGGCAGGCTTGTTTATTTAGAATTTTTGGATATAAGGCATAATAATTTGCCGAGCATCAGTGCCGTCGTAGCACTGCGCCCGGAAACAGAGCTTCTGTTTGACCCGCAGAACACAACCCCCATCGTAAACGTACCGCCGGGTACAGGTACAGATGCAGACCCGTTTTTGATTTCTGAGCCAAGTCACCTCACATGGATGGCAAATACGTTAGAAGAAACAGGCGTACTGGCAGGAGCGTTTTTACAGACCGCTGACATCATCGCTCCCGATGATACAATCATAGGTTGTTATGTCAATGCATTTACAGGTGATTTTGACGGCAACGGTCATACGATTACCGTCAATATCTACGCACCAAACGAAAATTACGTAGGCTTATTTGCCACGGTGAGCGGTCCCGGAAACATTAGAAATCTCGTTGTGGACGGCAGTGTCACAGGCTTTACCAACGTAGGCGGTGTGGTAGGCATGTTGCATAGTGACGCACAAATACTTGTGGTGACTTCCATGGCTACAGTTATGGGTTACAGCTATGTAGGAGGCATCGTAGGCACAAGTGATTATTCTACGATAGAAGAAAGTATTTCTACCGGAGCTGTTCATGCATATGGAAGCATTGCAGGTGGCCTCGTAGGCGCGATGATTGACAGCCAATTGACAAACTCTTATTCCACTGCTGATGTATTGGCAGAAACAAGAGAAGCCGGTGGTCTGGTCGGATTTAGCAGTGCAAGCACAATAGAAACCAGCTTTGCTACAGGCGAGGTAAGCGCGGACGAGTTTGCAGGCGGCCTTATCGGCATGGCAGTGGGTTCACCATTCCGACTCGCAGTAGACCGCAGTGTCGCGTTTAACTCTGCCGTAACGAGCGGAGGGGACAATAGCGGACGCGTTATCGGAGGATGGCCCGGCATTGGTTACATGGATTATATATTGACACACCTATCTTCCGCATACGAAAACATACTCGTTAATGGGCTTACGGTTGCGCCTTACCCTGATGATTTGCGTCATGGAGAATGCTTGGCCTCACCTTTGCAACCTTCTGCATGGTTTGACTTAGGCTTTGACGACGTGATTTGGGATTTGGATAACATCCCTGCGGGAGGTCTGCCAACACTACGCAATATCCCCGCGAGCGTAATCCAAAACCCTGTAATAGACATAAATACAGCACCATAACTTAAAAAAGTCATCCTAAGGGGCGTTACAAGTTGAACGAGCCAAATGATTTGCAAGAAATCTTTGACCTGGTAATTGCGTTTAACAAAGAAACAAGATACGAAAAATTGCTCAATATCATCCTAAAAAAGATGATGGGCTTTACAAAGTCCGACGCGGGTACATTGTACATCGTGGAGGACGGTGAGTTGCATTTTCGTATAGTACGCAACATCACATTGGATATATACAAACAGGATGACATCGACCTGCCTTCACAGCCCATTGTAAAGGACTCGGAGAGTGTAAGCGTATACTCTGCCTTTAACAATGAGACAGTCGTGGTAGGTGATGTATATACCGACACCAGGTTTAATTTTGCAGGAGCAAAAAACTATGACAAGATGACGGGTTACACCACCCGCTCTATGCTTGTGATGCCCCTAACATTTAACCAAGACAGCGAATCAAAAGTAATCGGTGTCATACAGTTGCTTAATGCAGAGGCATATGATGACGAACGCACACTCACGCTACTGCCGGGCATTGCCAATATCGCCGCAAACACCCTGGCAAACCTCACTCATATCAGCGAAATCCGCTCGCTTTTCCATTCCTTTGCTACAGCGATGGCAAAGACAATCGACGAGCGGTCATCCTATAACAGCAACCACACAATAAACGTAGCTACACTTTGTGAAAAATTTGCAATGTATTTGAACACGCAATATGACAGCGGGGATTTGCATTTTGACTACCGACGCATGGAAGAGCTTATTATGTCGGCGATTTTACATGATATTGGCAAAATCATCACACCTATATCCATTATGGACAAATCTGACCGCCTCGGCGAAAGGCTCCCCACGGTGCGCTTCCGTTTTGAGCTAAAACGCTTGCAAGTGGAAAACGATTTTCTTACAAAAAAAATAAGCCCCGAAGACTATGAAAAACAAGCAAGCACACTAAAAGCCGCGAAGGATTTGGTGGAAGAAGTGGTGGTACCCTCCCCTATTACCGAAAACCAAGTGGCAGAAATCGCCGCCCTTTCGTGTCTGACATACACAGATTTTGAGGGTAATCAGGCTCCCCTTTTGGAAAAAGAGGACATAGAGTCTCTTTCTGTGCGCTTTGGGACATTGACCGCCGGCGAAAGGCGCGTGATGCAAGAACATGCCGCCATCACAGGCAGGATATTAGAAAATGCGTCATTTTCGAAATACTACGGCAATGTGCTAAAGTGGGCGCAGAGTCATCATGAGTTTTTGGATGGGAGCGGCTATCCCCTTGGCATACAAGGCGACGAAGTCACTACAGAGATTAGTATACTCACTATGATGGACATCTTCGAAGCACTCACCGCCTCCGACCGCCCATACAAACGCGCCCAGAGTGTGGACAACTCCCTCAACATACTCGCCGACATGGCAGACGAAGGCAAACTAAACAAAGAACTCGTAGAGATTTTCACAAAGAGCCGCTGCTGGGAAGGGGTGGTGGGTTGAAAGCAATAATATACGGATGCCGTGGGTCTACCCCTGTTTCGTTAAAGTCATCACGCTTTGGCGGCAACACCTCATGTGTGACGGTCGAGTCGGGTGGCGAGGTGCTTGTTTTTGATGCCGGCTCAGGACTCACAAAAATACCCGTGGCAACAGGTGATGTCAATATTTTAATAAGCCATCTGCATCTCGACCATATCATCGGACTTGGCACATTTAACCCCGCTTGGGGCAAGGATAAAAATGCAACCATCTACACTTGTAACCGTGGCGAAAAACCTCTCCGTGAGCAGGTATTAGGCGTGTTTTCGCCGCCGCTTTGGCCTGTTTCTATGGCAGAAAAATCTACGGCTCGTGTTACAGAAATCACTCCCGATATTCCGTTTACTGTCGGCAGATTTACCATTACGCCGTTTTTGTCGAGCCATTCCGATAAGACACTTGCATTCCACGCCACAGACGGCGAAAAAAGCGTCGTGCATCTGTTGGACTACGAAACAGAAAAAACAAGCGACTGCGAATACAAAAATCTAATAAAATACTGCACAAACGCCGACCTCGTGATTTTTGATGCAACATATTCCGAAGAGGACTATGCCAAACATATAGGCTGGGGGCATTCTACCGTAGCACAGGGTGTGAAATTTGCATCAGAAGTCAAATGCAAAGCCATGGTGTTTTCACATTTTGCGCAGACCTACGAAGATAACGAAATAGAAAGCTGGCGACGACATTTTGCCGAAGATACAGGTATTGACTTTTTGCTGGCTCATGATGGATTGGAGATTATTATATGAAAAGTATAGCGGTTAAACGCCTCGTCAGCATTGGCGTGGCATTTTTTTTGATGTATGTATTGATTTATTTCTTTGAATTTGTGGAATATCGTGTACAAGATGCCGTATACCAACGACCTGGCATAACACATTATGACATAATGGTAATCGGCATAGACGAACGCGCACTGGCAAAGTTTGACCGCTGGCCATGGCCGCGTAACATTATGGCAGAGGCCATACATATCCTAAATGCAGACCCCTATGCCCGCCCCGCCGTCATCGCCGTGGACGTAATGTTTAGCGAAGAAAATCCCCTTGACCCCGAAGGTGACGCGGCATTGGTCGCGGCGGCACAGGCATATGACAACCTACTGTTTGCCTCATCCTTTGTTATAGGACGCAACCGAGAGAGGATTGCCCTCGGAGCAGAAATCCTCGGCATGGATAAGCCATTCCCTGCACTTTTGCCATATGTAGAGCATGGTATTATTAATGGAATCCCCAGCCGTGACGGCTTTATACGCGACGCTCTTTTGTGGGAAAACGTACTCGGTGAGCGTGTCTACTCCTTCCCCGTGATGGCAGCAAAAATGTATCTCGGTGTAGACGAGCCGAGCGAGTTTGTACAAAACAATGCACATATGTATATCCGCTACACGGGTGAGCCGGGCATTGACGGCGAAGATGGCGATTTTTTCATGTTTTCGTTCGCGGAGATTTTTTACGACTTTGACCCTGTATTGGTACAGGATGCAATCGTACTCATCGGCCCATATGCCATCGGCATGATGGACCATTACCAAGTCCCCATAAAACACGGTGCGCATATGTATGGTGTAGAAATCCACGCCAATATCATCCAAGCTCTGCTCGAAGGCGTGTATGTACAGCGTGCGCCTGAGTGGGCGGCGGGACTTGTTATAGCCATGGTCATCCTACTTGCCATGCTGCTCGGTGAGCTGGTCAAAATCCGATACGCACTTATTTCTTTTGCAGTAGCCGCCATCGGATATTTTTGTGCGGCATTATATATTTTCCATTTCCAAGGGCTGGTCTTGCCTCTTTTCGCGCCACTTTCCGCGTTTGGCCTCATCGCAGTGTACCAACTAATCTACAGCTATGTTTTACAAGAAATAGAAAAAAGCAAAATGCGCAAAATTTTTGAAAAATACGTAGACCCAAAACTCGTAAACGAACTAATAAAAAGCGGCGAAACAGAGGAAAACAACACAGGTAAAAAGAAAGACATCGCAGTAGTGTTTGTAGACGTGCGAGGTTTTACCCCCATGACAGAAGCCCTGCGTGATACCCCTGAAATCATCGTCCAAACCCTAAACGAATATCTCGAACTCACCACAAACTCTGTTTTCAAAAACGGCGGCAGTATCGACAAATTTATCGGCGATGCAACCATGGCACTCTTCAACGGCTTTGTACCACTCGATGACTATGTATATAAATCCGTAAAATCCGCATGGGACATGGTACAAGGCGCGGATGCCGTAAACCGCATAATACAAGAAAAATTTGGCATAGAAATAGGCTTTGGCATCGGTGTCCACTGCGGCGAGGCCATCGTAGGCAACCTCGGCCCCGAGTTCCGCAAAGACTACACCGCCATAGGCGACACCGTAAACACCGCAGCAAGACTGGAGGCCAATGCAAAAAAATCACAGGTACTCATCAGCCGCGATGTCTACGAGTTGCTAAAAAACAGAATCACCGCCGTATCCATAGGCGAAGTCGAACTAAAGGGCAAGAGCATACCCATGGAACTCTTTGAGCTTACGGGTGTGAACTAGACTATATTTATTACATTGTTAGAATCTCTCCAAGCTCTGACACCTATGCCTTGCATTATTCTTTCAAAAGGCACCATTAGTTGCCCATTTATCACTTGTGCAGGTTGGTTGCTATGCCTCATGGGTATGTTGTTTATTGTAAAAAAGTAACTACCCTCGGTGATTGTAATGACGGTACTACCGCTTCTTAATGTTGCAATACCCTCCGAGGCATTCCATTCGAGAGAATACCCCAGCTGTGCAAATGTTTCCCTAACGGGTATCAGTGTACCCGACGATGTAAGGATGGGCTGTTGTCCTGTAAAATTGACCCTGTTACCGTTTATAGTCATGCCCAGTGTAGGCAAAGGCGCATGTACAACCGGTGGTGCAGAGCTGTCTACCCCACCCAAATGCATTCCACTATCTCTGGGAGCAATAGGCTCATATGTCTGTACAGTTATAATCGTAGATGGCGCAGGTACATACAAAAACGACGGCGGTGGTGCGGGAGACACCGAAAGCATTGATTGATTCCAGTGGCTCCAGTGATTCCAATGGCTCCAATGTTGGTCATGATTATCAAAAACAGATAAATACATAGCTCTACTGTGGTTTACATACCTAACGACACCATCAACAATAGTCGATGCCATCAGCGTCCATCTGCCGGAATGCTCCCAATGGTTCATATGCCAAATATGCAAATTAACTTGATTGCCGGATAAAGACCTGCTGTCAATTTGCCCTCCAAACGGATTGCCGTTTATCAACCACTGAAAAATAATCCTATCAGCAGCTATATCCGTTGTGTAGCTAACATGAAAAGAAGCCGTCGCCCCACTCCAAAAGCTTGTTGATACAGGGAATCCATTGTGATGATAAAAAAACTCCAACCCTCTACGGTTTGGCAGGGGCGGTGTTTCGCCTTCATCATCATCTTCCTCTTCGATACTGATACTTATTTCCCGACTTTGATTCCCGACAGGATTTGTTGCAACTACCGTAAAAGTAAAATTTCCCTCAACCGTTGGTGTACCCGAAAGCAGTCCGCCGGTACTAAATGTGAGTCCGTCGGGCAAAGTGCCTGTATGCGTCCACGTTGGAGTTGGCCTACCCGTAGCAACAAATTGGAAAGAATAAGCCTCTCCAACCTCACCATCAGGTGCATTGTAAACCGTAATCATAGGAGATGTTTCTGTTATGACAGGCTGCCACACCCATGTATCAGCCATCGTACTACCATCAAAGTTTGTCATCAGCTCGGTAGCAGTAAAAACATAAGTCCCTTGTGGACTATCGACAGTCCCTGTACCAACATTTGTCCAATTTCCTGTAAAGTTCGCATTGCTTGGAGCGTTTGGTAATGCTGCTTCCGTACCGGTAAATTTAAAATGCTCACCTAATGTTAATTGCCTTAGGTTATTTGTATTCGCAAACATTTCAAACATGTCTGTTACTATACTTGTATCAAAATGTGATAAATCAAGCGTCTCCAATCCCGTACCTGAAAACATCTCGGCCAAATTTCTTACCCTGCTAACATCTAAATTGTCCAAGCCGTCTATCCTTGTAACGCTATCTGCACCCCTAAAAAGCGTAACAGGTGATACGGTATCATGCAAAACCAGCTCATCTTCAATAATTATTACAGTAGGATTATTTGCCAGCCAGCTTTGAGAGTTATCTAACTCGGTGACATTATCACGCCCCTGTATAACCAAAGTACCACAGCTATAATGGATCCAGTCTATCCCATCACTTAATTTGTTGCCATCAGTAACAGGGTTCCCCGTAGGCAAAGCGAATACAATACTGTTTAAGACACTAACAAGCATCAAGGTTAGTGCCACCAAAACAGCTCGCCTAAGCGCAGATTTTTTCATTCATTCCATCTCCTAAATGCACGCACCCTTTGGCGTGTTGTAATTAACTCCCTATTTCAAAAAATCTTTCTAAAAATCCTCGGCCTGCTTCACTTAGACCCGGTGTATTTATTATACCGGCGTGTGTGGGTGGTGGCGGCCTATCCCAGTCAACGAAGGCGGGCAATCGTTCTGCATCACGCATGGATGGCATCCCCGGGGGATTTGCTTCCGGAGAATCTAAAAATCCATCAAAGCTGCCTGTCTCATGGAAAAACTCCAACGCCGCACGGAACATATTGCCCATATGTTCGATGAGTCTATTTGCTTCCTGTTCGATTTTTTCATTTCTTTCGATTTGCACCTTTGTGAGTGACATATCCCCCATTGTGTAATATGGTGACAGCCGCGTTAAATTACCGGCAATCGCATATGCCATAGCGTCACCTGCATTTACGAATGCATTATCCAATGCTCGCAAACGTGCGGCCAGTTCCTCACCCTCAAAACGAGACTCCAGATAGCCCCTCATCGCAATAAATTCTTGGAAACCATTTTCCAAACCTTTAAACAAAAATGTCTGAAACATAATTTGAGTAAACTGTGTTTCTATATGCAAAAAATGCTCGTTGTTTGTCGCCGCACTCAACGCCGGGTCGAGATAATGCATATCCGAAAACGCCGCTCTGCCATTCGGAACTTGGAAAATGCCTTCGTTAAACAAATCTACGTGCATATTCCTCACAAACTCTGCACGTTCGGCCTCCGTCATTTGACCCGCTTCCCATTTTGCCCTTGCCTCGGCAAAAGCCGCCTTTGCTTCGTCGCTGATTTCGACCCTTACAGCATAAGAAATCGTCCGCTGTTGCGCATTTGCATTTTTTGTTGCTTTAAAGTGACTTGTCATATTTTGTGTCGGGCTTGTTACGTTGTGTATCATCCAAATTCCTCCCTTTATGGATTTTATCGACAACTTGTAAACGAACACAAAAGCGAACACTCAAAACGTAGAAGGATTTGTCATATATCACAAAGCGATGATATAATACAGCAAAATCAATGAGAGACGATGGAGGCGCATTAATGCAAGATTTCAAGGATTATATGGAACGTATCAACATGTTTAACCAAGCGATGGCAATCATGGGCTTTGACTCGGAGGTGTTTGCACCCGACGGCGGATTGGCACAGCGGGCAAAGCGGGCGGGCTTTTTTGAGCTTGAGGTCTACAACATGCAGACTTCCGACACAATGAAGGGATTCTTGGACAAAATCGCAACTGTTTTGGATACGCAGGACGACATCGTAAAGGCCCTTTACAAAAAGGCCAAGGACAGCTATTACAAAAAAATTAAAATACCCGCAAACATAGTGGAGGAATATGCAAAGCTCACAGAAGAATCCCACGATGTATGGCGAAAGGCACGTAAGGCCAATGATTTTGCAAAGTTTGCACCGTATTTGGAGCGTATTATAGAGCTGGACATGAAAAAGCTCGAATACCGCGACCCCCCCTCCGGAGGTTGCAAATACGACATCTTGCTCGATGACTACGAGGACGATATGACCGTAGACATCTACGACAAATTTTTTGCGACTCTAAAAGAAACTGTGGTGCCGCTTATTAAAAAAGTCATGGCTTCTAAGAAAAAGATTGACACATCATTCAAAAATATTTTTGTGGATATTGATACACAGCGCGAGATTTCTGAGTTTATATCCAAGAAAATAGGCTATGACCTAAACCGCGGTTATATCGGCGAGGCGGCGCATCCCATGTGCATGGGCGCGGACAGCACCGATGTACGTATTACCACACGCTACGACGAGACAGATTTTTTGTCATCGCTATACTCGGTATTGCATGAATGCGGCCACGCCATCTATGAGCAAAACGCAGGTGATGATATTGCGGGGTCGTATCTCGGCGGCGGCACTTCTATGGGCATCCATGAGAGCCAAAGCCACTTTTATGAAAATGTAATAGGTCGCAGTTTAGAGTTTTGGGAACTGATTACACCGGAGCTAAAAGAAATCCTGCCTGCGGGCTTTGCCCATGTCACCCCTCAGATGTTTTTTGAAGCGGCTAACGAGTCAAAGCCATCCCTAATCCGCGTCGAAGCAGACGAACTCACATACAGCCTACATGTCGTCATCCGTTACGAAATAGAAAAAATGCTGTATAGCGGCCAATGCAAAATCGCAGACCTACCACAAATCTGGAACAAAAAATACGAAGAATATCTCGGACTCACCCCACCTACCTATGCCGATGGGATTATGCAGGATGTCCACTGGTCACTGGGTTACTTTGGGTATTTTCCCACATACGCACTCGGCTCTGCATATGCCGCACAATTTTTGTTTCATATGAAAAAGGAAATGGATGTAGACGCGCTCATACGCAAGGGCGATTTCTTAAAAATCACCAACTGGCTGCGCGAAAAAATCCATAAGCATGGCTCAAAATACACACCCGCTTTGCTCATGCAAAAATCCTTTGGCGAACAGCTCGATGCCTCACATTTTGCACAATATCTCACAAATAAATACAGCAGGCTGTACGAGCTATGAAAACAATCACAATTATCACCCCCTCCAATATTGAGGTGGAATACCGTCTGGCGGGCGCGGGGTCTCGTGTGGCGGCGTTTATCATAGACTTTATAGTACAGTTTGCATTGGTGGTTGCCGCAGCTGTCTTTATTTTTCTGTGGGTAGACAATTTTATTATGGGAAACACTCTCCCGAGTGGTATGGCAATCGGTGTTTTTTTGGTATTTACATTTCTTGTGCAGTTTGGCTATTTTATCGCATGGGAGCTTATGACAAGAGGACAGTCCCTTGGCAAACGGATTTTTGGACTGCGCGTAATCCGAGACAACGGACAGCCGCTTGGTTTTTCGCAGTCGTTGATACGTGGGCTTATACGTGCATCATTGGATATGCTCTATGTGGGTCTGATTGTGATTTTGTTTTCCAAAAAACACAAAAGGCTCGGGGATATGGCCGCAGGTACGATTGTAATATGCGAAAATCTGACTCCGGCTCCCATTGCAAACCAAACCTGGCCTGACGGTCTGCCTGATGCATACCTTCTTACAGCAGAAGAACGTGCATTAGTCGATGACTGGTTAGCCAGACGCGATGATTTTTCTGATGGTGGTGTGGCAGTTTTTGAAAAATTAAAAACACATTTGCAAAAATATAAGGAGGTAGTTGATTTTGAAAGTCTTAGCGATTAATGGTAGCCCTCGTGAAAAGGGGAATACGGCGGCGATGCTAAACACTGTATTGGCTGTTCTAAAAGAAGGCGGTGCGGAGACAGAACTCTACCAAGCAGGAGGAAAGCTCGTGATGGGCTGTCTGGCTTGCGGAAAATGCCGAGAAACAAAAAGCCTGTGCATCACCGACGACTGGGTAAACGATGTCTACAAAAAAATGCTGGCCGCCGACGCTATTATCATAGGCTCACCTACGTATTTTTCTGACCTGACACCCGAGACAAAAGCCGTCATAGACCGATGCGGCTATATGGCACGCAGTACAAACGCACTCTCGCGCAAGGTAGGTGCGGCCGTGAGTGCAGTACGACGTGCAGGCGGAATCCACACATTGGACTCCATCCAACATTTCTTTTTCATTAGCGACATGGTCGTACCGGGCAGTACGTATTGGAATATGAGCCTTTCGCTCGGGCTTGACGATTTCGAAAAGGATAACGAGGGCAATGGCACCATGAAACGCCTCGGAGAAAATATACTATGGCTACTTAAACTAATAGAGGGTGGAAAATAATATGAAAATGACTTTCCGATGGTTTGGCGCAGGGGCAGACCCCATTGGGCTAAAAGAAATCAGACAAATCCCGGGTATGACAGGCGTTGTGACGAGCCTGCTTGATATGCCCGCAGGTGAGGCATGGCCGGAGGAGCGTATCCGTGCAATGAAGGAAATGGTAACGGCGGTCGGCCTTGAGGTAGAAGTAATCGAAAGTGTAAACATCCACGAGGATATAAAACTCGGTAGTCCCACTCGTGACGAAAAAATCGAAAACTATATCCTAACAATGGAAAGACTCGCAAAACACGGCATCAAATGCATTTGCTACAATATGATGCCGGTACTGGACTGGGCGCGCAGCCATCTTTACTATGACCTGCCCGACGGCTCAAACACCATGCGCTACGAGGCCGCATTCATAAGCGGCATGACCCCCGAGGAGCTGGCCGAGCGTTATGCAAAGGAATCCGATACTTACGAAATGCCCGGCTGGGAACCCGAACGTATGAAAAAAATACGTGAGGCCCTCGCCTCTTACGAAGGTATGAAAGAAGAAACCTTCTATGCAAATATGAAATATTTTCTCGATGCAATCATCCCTCACGCAGAAAAGCTTGATATAAAAATGGCTGTACATCCAGATGACCCACCACTGCCGATTTTTGGCTTGCCAAAGCTAATCATAAGCCGCGACAATGTGCGCCGATACCTCGACCTTCATCCGAGTAAATATAATGGACTTACACTATGCACAGGCTCACTCGGTGCGAAAAAGGGTGCAGACATCCCCGCCATGATACGTGAGTTTGGTGGCGAAGGCAGGATTCACTTTGCGCATGTACGCAACCTAAAATTCGAAAATGACACGGATTTTTATGAATCCGCACATCTTACTTCATATGGCTCATTGGATATGTATGCAATCTTGAAGGCTTTCCACGATGTTGGCTTTAAGGGCTGGATACGACCCGACCATGGCCGCATGATTTGGGACGAAACAACAAAAAAAGGCCGTCCGGGATATGGTCTATACGACCGCGCACTTGGTGCAACATATCTGCAAGGCATTTGGGAAGCACTTGAAAGAGGTGTAAGCAAATGAAGCTAAATTTAAAGAGCATAGTAAACAGAGCGGACTGGCAGGGCTACGATTTGCCCAAGTTTGACATCCCCGCGATGGTAGCGCGTACAAAAGCCGCTCCCACATGGTTACACATGGGTGCGGGCAATATTTTCAGGATTTTTGTGGCGGCGGCACAGCAGGATTTATTAGAAAGCGGCGACACCGACACAGGTATTGTAGTATACGAAGCCTTTGACCAAGGCATAATCCCCGCGTCGTTTTCGCCATATGACAATCTTACGCTTGGAGTGACATTAAACGCTGACGGCAGTATCGAAAAACGTGTAATCGCAAGCATGGCAGACGCTTTTTGCGGTGATTTTTCGCGTTTATGCAGTATAATCGCCGCGCCGTCACTACAGATGATTTCTCTTACCATCACAGAAAAGGGCTATGCAACCACGACCATAAACGCCACTCCCGATGACGCAAAAACAACCATAGAGCAAATAGCCGCAGGGCTACTGCGCCGCCATGAAGCAAATGCACCCCCGCTCGCGCTGGTCACGATGGACAACTTTGCAGAAAACGGCGAACAGCTAAAAAAATCCGTTCTTTCTGTGGTGGACGCTTGGCTTGCAAACGGCAAGGTCACGCCCGATTTTAAAAAATATGTAGAGAAGCAGAGCTACCCATGGACGATGATTGACAAAATCACGCCGCGTCCTTCCGAGGATGTGGCAAAGATGCTGGCGGAGACAGGCTACGAGGATACAGCAATCACCGAAACAGAAAACCACACCTTTGTTGCGTCCTTTGTAAATGCCGAAGCCGCAAAGTATCTCATCATCGAAGACGATTTTCCTAACGGTCGCCCGCCTTTAGAAAAAGCCGGCATCTACATCACCGACCGCGAAACAGTACGTAAAATGGACCAGATGAAGGTATGCGCCTGTCTTAATCCGCTACACACTATCCTTGCAGTAAGCGGAATGCTGCTCGGCTACCCCACGATTTCTGCATGTATGAAAGACCCCGCGCTGGTCAAACTGCTACGCAAGGCCGCAAGCGAAGCCCTGCCTGTAGTACCCGACCCGGGCATCATAAAACCTGCCGACTTCCTAAACGAGGTACTGACAGAGCGTTTCCCAAATCCCTTCATCCCTGATGCACCCGCAAGGATAGCCAGCGATACCTCACAAAAAATCCCCATCCGCTTTGGCATCACGCTAAAAGAACGCAAAGCAAAAGGCCTGCCTATGGCAGACCTTGAGGCCATCCCTATGTTCATAGCATTATTCCTACGCTACCGCATGGGAATCAATGATAAAGGCGAAAAAATGGAGCTTTCTCCCGACCCGCGCCTTCCCGAGGCATTAAACATCCTCTATGGCATAGCCTTTGGAAAAGCCGCAGACCTCACGCCAATACTCTCTAATGCCACACTGTTTGGTGTAGATTTGTACGAAGTGGGGCTTGCAGAAAAGGTGCAAAAAAACTTTGCACAGTTATCGTCCGCACCCGACGCAGTAGCCAAAGCTTTATCGCTTTTTTAATTTTTCTAAGGCCATCTTAGCAGCTTCTTGTTCGGCAATTTTCTTACTCCCGCCTGTCCCCGTACCAAGGATTTTGCCTTGATGTGAGGCTTGTGCGGTAAATTCTTTTTTATGAGCGGGGCCGTCCTCTTTTATGATGGTATAGAGTGCGGTCTCGTTACTTTTTTTCTGCAAAACTTCTTGCAATGTGGATTTAAAATCCTTGGCTTGCCTTGAGGCTTTATCTGCAATCGGCTCATATAGACGCAAAATCAGTGCTCGTACTTCTTCCAGTCCGCCATCCAAAAAGATTGCACCCAAAATAGACTCAAACACATCGGACAAGATGGAGTCTTTTTCGCGTCCGCCTTCGGAGGCTTCGCCTTGGCCGAGCAATATAAATTGGCCGATTTTTAGTTTGCGCGCAAGGCTTGCCAGTGTCGCTTCGCAAACCAGACTTGCACGTTTTTTTGTCAAATCGCCCTCATTCATATCAGGGTATCTGTGATACAAAAAATCACTGATACAAAGCTCCAGCACCGCATCACCAAGGAACTCTAACCGCTCGTTAGAATCCCCTGCCTCCAGCTTTTGTTCATGTACAAACGAAGAATGTGTAATGGCATGTTTTATCAAGCTATGCCTACTAAAGGTATAGCCCAGGTTTGTTTGCAAGTCACTCATATGGCTTTTTTGATGTATTCGGCGGCATCGCCTACTGTTTTGATTTTTTCTGCATCTTCGTTGGAAAATTCCATGCCAAAAATTTCTTCCAACTCCGAGATGATTTGGAAGATGTCTAACGAGTCCGCGTTAAGGTCTTCCGCAAAGCGTGTGTCGAGTGTAATATCGCTTTTTGGCTTGCCAAGCTGGTCAGCGATAACATCTCTGATTTTTTCAAATTCCATAGATAATCCGTCCTTAAAACATATTATTGCCCTGCGTACTCCACGCATTGGCGTATTGCATTTTTTATAGCAAGCGCGTCAGAAGAACCGTGCGCTTTAATTACGATGTGGTTTAGCCCAAGAAACGGCGCACCGCCCACCTCACGATAGTCGAAGCGTTTTTTTAGCTTACCGAACGCGCCTTTTGCAAGCAAAGCACCTATCTTAGAAATAGTCGTAGAAAGGAGCTGTTCTTTTATCATACCCAATATGATTTTTGCAAAACCTTCCGTGTGTTTCAGCAAAACATTACCCGTAAACCCATCACAAACAACGACATCAACACCACCCGCGAGTATATCGCGACCTTCGATATTGCCGACAAAGTTTATGCCGCTTGTCTCTTTTAGTAAAGCATATGCTTCTTTTGTCAACGTATTCCCTTTTTCTTCTTCCAGCCCTACATTAATCAGCCCTACACGAGGAGTCGTCATGCCCATGCATTTTTGCATATACTCGGTACCAAGCAAAGCAAACTGTGCCAGATACGACGGCTTTGAGTCCATGTTTGCCCCGCAGTCAAGCAAAAGTGTATGCCCGGTTTTTGAAGGCAATACAGTCCCGAGTGCGGGTCGTTCAATACCCGGTCGTCGCCCGATCAGCACTGTTGCACCCGTAAGCAATGCACCCGTAGACCCAGCAGAAACAAAGCCCAACGCATGGCCTTCTTTTACATATTTTAGCCCCACGACGATGGAAGAATCCTTTTTTCGCCTAAATGCAAGTGTCGGAGACTCACCCGGGTCAATCACCGTAGGCGCATGTATGATTTTCATATCTTTCTTCAATAACGGACGCAAAACTTCTTCGTCCCCAAAAAGCACAGGCTCAAGAAACGGAAACTGTTGCAGAGCCATCTCCGCGCCCTCGACAACCGCAGCAGGGCCGAGGTCGCCACCCAGCGTATCTATCGCAATAGTTAGTTTTTTCATACTCTACACTTCCTAAGCGCAACAAAAAAACACGGATTTTTGCGTTAGCCTTATGCCACGCAAGCAATCCGTGTTTAATTATTCGGCAACTTTTAAAACTTCGCGTCTGTTATAAGACCCGCACGCTTTGCACATATGGTGTGAAGCAACAAGTTCACCGCATTTTGTGCAAGATACCAAGTTTGGCATGGCTATTTTCCATGTTTGTGCGCGTCTTTTGTCACGTCTGCCTTTGGATGTTCGTCTTTTAGGTTCTATCATCTGCAACTACCTCCCATCATTCGGTAGATATTATACTAGGTTTTTGTAGTGCATGTCAAATATTACTCTATTGTTTCTTCGTAATCTTCAGAAAACATAGGCTCAAACTTATCATGCACTGTTTTTGCGGCTTTTGTGATATGTTTTTCGTCTATGAGTACAGTGATTTTGATTTCAGAAGTAGAAATCGTCTCGATGTTTACCCCGCATTCGTATAATGCCTCAAACATCGCCGCGGCCACGCCTGCATTGTATGCCATACCCGCGCCCACTATGGTGAGTTTTGCCAAGTTTTCGTCAGTATTTAGTGACTCGTAGCCTATTTCGGCCTTATTTGCCTCCAAAATTTCGCATACTGCCTGCATATCTTGTTTATGCACGGTAAAGCAATAATCTCGTTTGTCGCCTTCTCCTACAGAAAGCAAAATTATATCCACATTTAACTTGGCATCCGCCAGAGGGCTAAAAATGCTCTTTGCCACACCCGGCCTATCGGGCAATCCCGTCACAGATACCCTCGCTACGTTTCTGTCAATCGCCAAACCACTCACAGTTAAACGCTCCAACCCTATATCCTCCTTTATCATCGTACCCGGCCTGTCGCTCATACTCGAACGCAAAACAAGGTTGACATTGTATCTTTTGGCCATTTCTACGGCGCGGTTATGCAGCACTCCCGAGCCGGAAGAAGCAAGCTCCAACATATCATCATAGCTAATCGAATCCAACTTTTTTGCTTTAGGAACAATCCGCGGGTCAGCGGTATATACCCCATCCACGTCTGTATAGATTTCGCAAAGTCGCGCCTCCAACACTGCCGCAATCGCCACAGCAGTGGTATCCGAAGCCCCACGCCCAAGCGTAGTCATATCACCATGCCTATTGACCCCCTGAAAGCCTGCTACCACCACGATATTGCCCTTATCCAATTCTTCTTTCATGCGTTTAGTTCTAATCTTTTTAATCTGGGCATTAAAATGGACGCTGGAGGCTTCTATACCCACCTGCGCCGCATTCAAAGAAACAGCAGAATGCCCCAGCGATTGCAATGCCATCGCCAAAAGAGCCGCCGACTGTTGCTCACCCGTGACCAGCAACATATCCAGCTCGCGCCTGTTTGCGTCGGAGGATATGCCGCGTGCCTTTTCCATTAGCTTATCCGTGGTATGCCCCTGTGCCGATACCACGATGACCATTTGATTACCCTTTGCATGAGATTTTAAAATGTTTTTTGCTACATACATTATCCTGTCTGCATTTGCAACAGACGTACCACCATATTTTTGTACAATCAAATTTCCCATATTCCACTTCGATTCTTAAAAAGTTCCTTGGAATTTACCATATCGCGCCTGTTTTTGCAAGCCGCAAGCGCGGTCGGAAGTGTCCTAAATCCACTTTAAATATGCGGGGTTGAGCGGTTATGACCAAAACATCTACTTATAGAAAATATGCACTTAGTGGCACTCGTGTTTTTGTAGAGATTACCCAAAACAACGGAAAGCCGCACATCATAGTGCAAAACACCTCTGCAAGTCCTTTAGACTTGTCTTGCGCAGATGCAACAGAACAATTTATGCGAGGCGATAAATCACGCCAAACAGAAGGAAGCGGCCTTGGGCTTTACATTGCTAAAAGCCTTGCGGAGCTTATGGGCGGTAGCTTACTTATCAATATAAGCGGAGATTTGTTTCGTGTGGATATTTTCTTATAAAAACTAATTTTTGGAGGAATTACAATGAAAAAATATAGTACATTCTTTATTTCGGCACTTGTTATGCTGTTTGCTTTCACAGCTTGTAATGATAATAACAATGTTAATACAGAGCAATACTCAAACACAGCTTACCCCGATATTTATCTTTTCCATGAGTCTGCTGATATGGGGACTTCTAGCGAAGATTATGGTAGTTTAACCGCCGCAGAATATCTTGAGATGATAGGGCATTGGGAGCCGGGCCACTGGGATTTTCTCACAAGTAGTTTTAAATTGCTTGATTAATACCTTACTCGTAATACTGCGCCTGTGCGTGCCACATTTCGTAATATTTGCTATCGGTGGCGGCGAGTAGATTTTCGTGTGTACCGTATTGTATTACTTCACCGTGATGGAATACCGCTATGTTGTGGCAGAATTTGCATGACGAGAGCCTGTGCGAAATAAAAATTGCGGTTTTTCCACCGATGAGGTCATTAAATTTGCTATATATTTCGGCTTCGGCTATGGGGTCGAGGGCGGCGGTGGGTTCGTCAAGAACAACGAATGGTGCATCCTTATAGATGGCGCGTGCAAGGGCAATTTTTTGAGCTTCGCCACCGGATATGTTTATGCCGTTTTTGTCATACTGCTTGTACAGACTTGTTTCCAGCCCATGTTCGAGTTCCGACAGGCGGTCGCCAAATCCTGTTTTTTCTAATGCGGCCCTTGCCGCCTCGGGGTCATATACATAAGAGGTTGCCAGATTTTGCCCCAGCGGCGACCCGATAACACAAAAGTCCTGTACCACTACTGAAAAAACCGAAAGATAGTCATCATACTCGTTTATATTTATTCCGTTTAGGGTGATTTTGCCGCTTGTTGGCTCGTATAGGCGGCAGAGTAGCTTTATCATTGTTGTTTTCCCGCTACCATTCATACCGACTACGGCCAGACGCTCTCCTTGGGTAAATGATAGATTTAGGTTTTTAAGTACAAAATTTTCTGTACCGGGATATTTGAATGAGACATTTTCAAAGCGGATTTCTATTTTATCCGTGGGGGCTTTGGTCATGCCGTTTTGCTTGCTTTTTGGCAAATCCATGTAGTCGAATGTAAGACCCAGATAAGGTGCATTCTCGCGCAGTGAGGCAAAATTGTATATGATGCCGGACATTGTCCAGTAAAAAGAGGTGATGCCGCCCACAAAACGGGTGACTTCGCCGACATCATACATACCGTACAAAGCGCGTAGGCCAATCAACAAAAATGCAAGCACCATAAAAATTGCACCCATGGCCTCGGTGACACCATTTGTCTGGCATTCTGCCATGCTCCATTTGCCCCTAAACCATGATTGACTCTTTTTGACGGCCGAAAGAATCGGTGATGCGAGATTAAAAATACGGACATCCATACCGCCGCCCGGTGTAGCGATATAGTTGTTTTCGTAATAACTGCGCAGGGTGTTGTACTTTGCCAAGCCGCCAAAAAGCAACTGCACAAGGCGGAGCTGACGTTTTAACAAAGCGTGGTTTACAATCGCGGGTATTGCAACAGAAAATAAAATAAGTAAGACAAGCGACAAGTTAGATGTAACAAATGAATCGCCCTGCGGCACAAAAAACATACCCGACAAAATAATCACTGCACCCACTAGCCCGATTGCCTGTCCAAAAATGTTTGTAAAATGTCCATGCAATTTCATAACCCCCAGCGCACCCGCCTGGTTTTTTGCATGGGCATCTGCTCGCAATGCCGCCACCTCGGCATTTTCGACATATTGAAAATCCATTTCTGTGTGATGTTTATCCCACATCATGGTGTGGCGTTCCCAGTATTCGCTGGGTTCACAGGCGGATGACTGTATATACCATATCACATGCGCAACAAGTAACAGCGCGAAGCTAAAGCCCACTGTAAGGGATACATACAGAGCTATCCGCGACAGATTTTGTTCGCCGGAGAGTTCGCTGATAACCAGAGACGATAAAAACAAAACAATAAGAGGATTGATTGCCCATATTGCATTGAGCGTACAATCCGTGATTACCTTCACCTTGCTCAATCCCCACAGCATTTTTACACCACGCCATGAGTCGGCTATGGCTTGCCCGACGGTGAGTTTTTCGTCACCTTTCCTAAAATTAAACATTGTCGCCACCCGCGCACTCGTCTTTGTAATACGAAGCCTGTGTGGCAAACATTTCTGCGTATTTGCCATCTATCTGCATTAGCTCGTCATGTGTACCCTCTTCTGCTATGACATTATCATCGAGCAGTATGATTCTGTCGCAAAATCGCGTGCTTGCCAAACGATGTGAGATAAAAACGGATGTTTTACCCTCTGTAAGCTCCGCATATTTTGCATATATTTCACTTTCGGCGATGGGGTCGAGAGCGGCAGTCGGCTCATCTAATATAAGAAGCGGCGCGTCCTTATAGAGTGCGCGTGCGAGAGCCAGCTTTTGCCGCTCACCACCCGACAGGTCGATTGCATTTTCGTTAACTTCTCGCACGAGCAAAATCTCCGGGTCTTTGTCGAGTCCCGCCATTGCGAGGCATTTTTTCACCTTTGCCATATCGGGAATCCCCTGCGCTACATTTACTGCGATGGTGTCGGGAAGGAGATGAATTTCTTGAAAAACCGCTGTGATTGCAGAAAAAAAATCATCACGGTCGTAGGAGGAGATATTTTTTCCATCATAAAAAACATCCCCCCTGCTCGGCGTATAAAAGCCGCATATCAGCTTGATTAATGTGGTTTTGCCCGCGCCGTTTACACCTACTACGGCGAGCCGCTCCCTTGCTTTTATAGTTAGGTTGATATTTTGCAATGTTGGTTTTTCGGATTTTGGATACGAATAATCTACATTTGTGAGTTTGATTTCTGCCGCGTTTTTGCTCGGCTTCGCGCCGCCTTTTTGTCTCATATCAGGATATTCTAATGTCTCTCTCCTGTCACTCATATGTACGGATGAGCGTGCAAGGTTTGTACTGCTTATGATGATACCGTTTATCCATGCGGCCATCCCGCCGATTGCCGCAAACATCATAACAAACTCACCGAGGCCAATACTGCCGACGAGCAAAAGATATGTCAAAAACGCATAGGCCGCACCATCGCGGATGAGTACCATCACTATGTCCGCAACCCCTGCCGCCAAGCCTTTTTTTGCAGAAAGCTCATTAGAAACACGTAGCTCTTGCAGGTGAAAGCCCCATCGTTCCATCAGCCAGTTTTTCATGGAATACAGGCGAATATCCGACGCAAAGGGCTTAAAACCCATAGCCCAACGCAGATGCCATACCTTTTGCCAGATTTCTCCCGTATATTCGCGCCGCCCTTCGTCAAACTTCCTGTGTCGCCACTGAAAGAAGCTGTTAATCGCAACACTTGCAAAAAGCAATAAAATAATAAGCGGGTGTACAGTTGCTATTACCCCACCAAATAACAATAGTCCGCCGACGTTTACAACAAAACCCGACAGTGTAGGCACAAACCGCGTAGCCCCTTCGTCACTGTGGTTGCTAAACGTCGTCTTGCTGTTTAGCTTTATAAAATCGGGATGCTCCCTGTTTGCATAATCCATAGTAAGCATTTTTTCAGAATGCTTTAGTGTAAAATCCGCATTATACACATTTTTGGTCATGGGGTCGATTTTAACGGCAGAATATCCGTGCAAAAAACGCGCAACAGCAAGCACCACCCCAAGCACAAGCATAACCATAATAAAACGCTCTGCCGACACCTCGGCAATTATTTCTTCGATTACAATCCGCGGTGTAAGTATCCCTATAAAAGGTAGCAAAATCCGCATAACCGTCCCGAGCATCACCCAAAGCAACAAAACCTTATCCGCCCGCCACAGACACGAAAGGCTATATAGTGTATTAGAAAAAACACCGTATTTTGTCACAATCAGCACACCCCGACAATATCCTTAACAGCCGCAAAAAAATCTGAGGGGTTATCCGTATCTACTAAATGGCCCGCATTTTCTATCCAATACAGTCCCTTTTTTGGGGCTTGTATTTGATTAAAATATTCTTCTGCAATAACACTCGAAGTCATCTCGTCATGTATGCCTAAAATGTAGAACACAGGGATTTCGTACACGGTAGTTTTATTTTCCCAATCAAAAAGCACCTCGGCATAGAGCTTTTCGTTAAGCTCTTCGACAACATCGGATAACTCTTCGTCCGCGTCCGTCCATGTAGGGCTGTTTGCATAGATTTCGAATACATCCCTTGATGTAAAATCATATCCACACCCAAAACCAATCCCCGAAATAATATTATACTGTCGGAAATAATCATCACGAGGCACATCGGGAAAGCTCTCGCTGACCCGGTCGAGTGTGGCCATCTGCTCCTGATTGCCCGATTTTTGGACACATGATTTAACAAACTCGTAATAACGCCTGTCCTGTTTGTTCCCGGGAACACCTTGGCCATATCCGATATACCCTGCTACATCCTTATATCTCAATACATACTCGGTACCAAGCATAGACCCCCAAGAATGACCCGCCAAAAAAATCCTATCCGTTGCATATTTCTTTTTGATGTACACAATCGTTTGGCGTAAGTCCTCCAACAACACATCAAAAGTAAGACTCTCGTGCGTTGATTGGTTTTTTATTTGCGTTTTCCCTGCCCCGCGCTGGTCATAATATACCATGTTGCAAAAGCCCGAATAGGGTTGTTGAAAATACGCCAGATAGGAATTAGCAAGCCCCGGCCCGCCATGCAACATAATCACAACATCCTTGCTGTCGCTCGGCTGATGCAAAAAATATTGCTCTATACCATTGATTTGAACATATTCTTCGACTATATTTTTATCCATATTAAAATTACTCCTTCGGCATATCCCATTTTGTCCCAAAGACGACTTTTTCGTCTATGATGTCGCCGCGCACCTTGTCGCCTTCTTTGAAGCGGCCTTCCAAGATAGCCTCTGCCAGTTCGTCCTCGATTTTGTTTTGGATGGCGCGTCGAAGCGGGCGGGCGCCATAGCTTTGGTCATAGCCTTCTTTTGCGATATATTCTACGAGTTCGTTTGTGTAGATGAGGTCAATATCCATGTTTTTGCGTATGCGGTCGGCGGTTTCGTCGAGCATCAGGCGTGTGATTTTTTGGATGTCATCGTTGTCGAGTGGGTGGAATACGATGATGTCGTCTATGCGGTTGATAAACTCGGGGCGGAAGATGTTTTTTACTTCTTCCATAACGAGTTTTTTCATGTCCTCATAGGAGCGGTCTTTGTCGTTGTCACTCACAAAGCCCAGTTTTTTTGGGTTGATAATAGAACGCGCACCCGCGTTTGAGGTCATTATGATGAGCGTGTTTTTAAAATTAATTTTGCGTCCCTGAGAATCGGTGATATGTCCATCATCGAGTACCTGCAAGAGGATGTTAAACACGTCGGGATGTGCTTTTTCTACCTCGTCGAAGAGGATGACGGAATATGGCTTGCGACGAACGCGGTCAGAAAGTTGGCCGCCTTCGTCATATCCTACATATCCCGGGGGCG
>WRGY01000113.1 GCA_009786925.1 Defluviitaleaceae bacterium
ATCGCCACCCAAATAACCGCCGCATAAAACATCAAACCCGCCATACCGTTTGCCCCAAAAAGGAACTCCGTGAGTCTGCCGCGGCGCAGAGAATTATACATATTAAGCCCCATAGAGAGTGCGATAAGCCCCACGCCCAAAGCCGCGGCAAAAATTAGGGTCTCTCCTATGTCACTTGTAGGCCGCCTCCAGACAGGATTAAACTCCAAACCAAAAACACTCCCATATAGCACACCAAATACTGCCGCGCTCGCGCCTACTACAGTCATGATGCCACCCAGATTTGTGTGCCATCGGCGTGTGACAAAAACTCCTGCAATCGCAAGCGTCAGTCCATGCCCAATATCTCCAAACATCAGACCAAACAAAAGTGTGTACGTAATCGCCAAAACAGGGGTAGGGTCTACCTCGTCATATTCGGGCAAACCATAAAGCCGCGTAAAAAACTCGAACTGCCGCACTACAGGTAGGTTTTTCAACAAAATCGGTGGACGCAAATCCACATCTTCACGTCGAATAAAAACCAAGCTGTCATCACCGGATACTTCTTCTTCCAAGCGTAATGCATCTGCTTCATCCAGCCAGCCGTTAAATGTAAATACACGTCTCCCCTCGCTGATTAGGGCGTATTTTTTTACATCAAATGCGGCATAGAGATTCTTTACCTTGGCACAGGCTATGGCGAGCTGTTGTGGGTTATTAATCACAGGGGTGGGTGTCCCAAGCTCTTTTTCCAGCTCATCCGCACGCAGATGTAATGCATGTACAGTATGTGCCGGCCTGGCACATGCTTGTGTTTCAATCACCTCAAACTTAAATGACGCAAATATTGCATTTACCTCATCCTTTAGCATCATGGGTGAAAAAAACAGCCCATACACAAAATCCTTGTCCCTTTTTGCAACCTCAAAATACATCCGCTTATCATCGCAAAAAAACATTTTAAACCTTGCATAGTTTTCTGTCGTAAACCACCCGAGGCCGTGATGCAAAAATTCGGCATTAGCCAATACCGACATATCCACATCGAGAGTGGTAAAATTACGTAGTTTGGAGATTTTGTTTCGGAGCTGTAAAAGCTCGGCTTCCATATCACGCCTATGACTATTGCGTTGCTCGTAGGCGGCGGAGGCTTCTTCTACGGCGTTGACTGCTTCTGCCGTTTTCATAGGAACAAATAACGCTGGTGGTGCGCCCACCATGGCACTTATTTTTTCTGCCTTGCGCAGGGTTTGTGCATATGGGTTTAAAGTGGTAAATGGCTTCATGAGACTATGACGCACCTGCTCCAGCTGGATGTCATAGCGACCCAAATAACGGCTAACCGCGTGATTCATCCCCGCGATATGACCCGTCAAGCTTATGTAGCTCATCCTTGCAACCATTTATATCACCCCCAAAGCCGTTAATATATACGCGAAAATATTTCTTCCGCAGGAAGTCCGTGCTTTAGACCTACACTAATCGCGTTTATATTTTTTATTTCATAATGCCGCGCATATAGATACGAATAAATCAAAGCAAAATCGCATTGCCGACTTTCTTTGTGCAACTGCGCCATCACAGCACGCGCCATGTCCTGCTCCCCAAACATAATACCGTCCTTGTGATTGCGAAAAACAGAGGGATACGCGCCGCCCTGCAAAATCTGCAAAAACTCCTGCGTGCTTTTTGCAAAAGCCAACTGCCTGATTTCTGTCAGCCCAAGCTTGTACATATGTGGACTAAGAAACGCAAATACCCCATCGCCATCCACCCCATGATAAGTCTTTAGCCGCCAAATCCATAAGATATTGCGCAAATCCAGCTCCATGCCACGCACGCGCCGCAATGACTCACGACAAGGCTTGTCCCTAATCGGAAAGGTGACATCCACGCCATAATGCCTAATCATGCGCAAATCATCTTCTAAACGAAGCGACACGGGCATATTTTGTCCACGACACAGCTCCATATAGCCCTGTTGGTTTAAAAGTCGCGCACGCCTTGCTTTGATTTTTGCAGTAATTGCATTCAACGCGCCCATCATATGCCTTCGCCGTATAAGATGTCGTAGAATATTTTTTTGCGGTATTTTTCCTTAACTTCTTCTATACGGCGGGCTGTATGACTTTCTGTTTCTGCCGCCATGAGGCTTATTTCGTCTTTTCCGTCGGCTTCTATTTCCGCTATTCTTTTTTGCAGTTTTTTTTGTGCAATTATGGTTAGCTCCGCATTTTGTTTTTCTATGTCTTTTATGGCGGCCTGTGCTTCGCTTTCTATGGCGAGGAGTTGTTCTGTTATACTCATCTCATTCTCCCAAATTGGTAATATATGGTTATTATAATATCAATTGGCAAATATTGCTAGTCTTTTCCTCCGAATTTTATTTTTTTCACTAAGGAATACACCATCAAGTCCAGCTTGCCCTTTAACTCCTCCATTCTAAAAGTAACATAGCCTTCGAGATGTAACTCCGTATTTGTGTTTACATATTTTTTAAGATGATTGAGTTCTCGACCGTATAGTGGTGTCCCTTTTAGGTTTTTTGCCATCTCGCGCAGCTTTGATGAGTGCTTATACATCGGATTTTCGCTCTCCGCGACCTCCAACAACAGCCCCAACAGCATCTCGCAAAACATTTCTGTATCACATATGTAAAACTTTAATCCGTCCGTCGGCTTAACCACGTATTCCTCGCACGCTTTTTTTATAAACACATGAAGCGCGCTTTCGTGCTTGTCGGTTAATAATAAAAATTTTTTCATTAAAATCCCCTTTTTTGATTCGCGGTATTGAGCCGAGGAGTGGCCGAAGTGCGTGATTCAATACGCACTTACATCACTATATGCGGCATACATGTCATAATTATCATGTCTAAAAAAGGGGACTTACAGAAATTTTTTGAAAATAGTTATAGAGCCAAATATAGCGACACAAATCAACGGCAGGCGGGGCCAAAGACAACATTAAAATCACTTTACAAAAAAGCCTAAAAAAACATGAGATTATGCGGGCTTGAGCGGTTCAGACCAAAACATCTACAAAAAAAGACTCGTGGCTTGCGAAACAATTATTTTGAGTATGATTGCAACCATGCTATAATCCGCATAGCCGCCAAAAACATGGCATTGAACGTATTTTGCGAGACAGGTATAAATACGGCGGTGAGGGAGCAAATTGAATGGCCGAGAGTTTAGAAAAGAAGTTGCCGTAAGCTATTAGTGATGCGAAGAATTTGTTGTCGCAGCGAAAAGAGCTGCATAGTAGATAATTGGGCGGAAGGATAAAAAAATGAATATTATAGATTTTTCTAATGCAAAAACAGCTAGAGGGGTTTTCTACGGTGGGGATGCTGGTGCGAAAGAGGCGATTTTACACGATGATGCCACATGGATGATAAAATACCCAAAAACTACAAGGGATTTAATAAACCCTCAAATATCCTACACTACAAGCCCTTTAAGCGAGTATTTAGGCTCTAAAATTTATGAGCTACTAGGCTTGCCAACCCACGAGGTTTTGCTCGGCACAAGAAAAGGCAAGATAGTAGTTGCTTGTAAAGATTTCACTTGGCTCACAATTAACGAGAGGACAAGTCATAAGCCTTACGAACTTATTCATTTTCATTATCTAAAGAACACCTTTATGTCAAGCGATTTAGAAAGTTATTCCGGCACGGGTTCAGAAACTTTGCTGGATGAGGTGGAAAAGCGGCTAAGCGATACAAATGCGATGGAGCAAGATGCCTTTAAATCCCCACGTTGTGTATATAAATATAGAGGGCTGGATAACGAAAGTCATAGCATAAATCCTTTTGAGTTTATAGAAAACACTAAAATACAAGGCTGCAGAGATGCTTTAGATAGATTTTTGAGCAAAATTAATATGGGCGATGTTAGAAGCTTGATTGATGAAATCCCAGAACATTATGAGGTGCTGAGTATCATGCCCCATACACAAAAGAGGTTTTATATTAAACTAATTGAAATAAGGCTTGATAAGCTTGCAAGTATGAAAATTTAAGACCTGCTAAGAAAAGTCAAGCATTAAAGTTTGTGAAAAGGTAGATTTGAAGTGGGTATAGCTTCGTCATATTTACGTGCCGACAGGCACAGAAGTTCCCGGCAGTGGCGCACTGCACCGGCTCTGCCAGTGTGTGCGGGTGTTATAATAGGGATAAATTTGAGAAACCTTGTAAACACTGGATTTTGCCGATTTAATTCCCTTAATTTTATTGAATTTATGAAATACAACTGGTTGTAGCCCTGTCAAGTGGTTTGTGAAAGGGTAGATTTGAAGTTTGTCACAACATTGTGGTGGTCGTTATGCCTATGATATAATCGCCACAGTAGCAAGCAAACGAACATAATTTATGTTAGGTGGTGTGCAGTGAATAAAAAAATAATAATCATAGTCGGCTATCTTGCTGCGGGGAAATCCACATTTGCGCGGCGGTTATCTAAGGAAGTCAATATTCCATATTTAATTAAGGACACATTCTGTTCCGCTATATGTTTGCATATTCCAATTGAAAATAGGGAGGAAAGCAAAAAGTTCAGCATCGCCACTTTTGACGCAATCGCGTATGTTACGGAACGGTTTATGGAAACGGGTTATCCGCTTATTATCGAAGGAAATTTTGTGATGAGCGGCTACAAAGGGAACGAGGGCGCAGTAATACAGTCATTAATCAAAAAATATGACTATAAATCCTTGACCTACATTTTTTGGGGTGATACCCGCGTTATGTGCGACAGATTTAATGAACGCGAAAAACTACCCGAACGCGGACAAGCAAACAGAGCATTCACCGAACTGACATACGAAGATTGTGTACATTTGCTTCCGCCGCTTGGCGAATTTACTGTTGGCGGAAAAATAACAAAAGTTGATACAACAGATTTTGAAAAAGTTGACTTTGATAGCCTTATTGAAGTTGCGAATTTATTTATAAATTCCGATACCCACTAATAAGCAGTTTTCTTCAGTTGAAGTGGGTATCGCTTCGTCAGATTTCCCCCCCTGTGGGTGCATTTTTCAAGGAGTGTGTTTGATGATTTTTGAGTGGGATAAAAATGAAATGAACAAGACCAAGCACAGCATATCTTTTGAAACTGCTGAATCCGTTTTTCTTGATAAACACGCTGTTTACTTGTATGACGAAGTGCATTCAAGTAAAGAGGACAGATTTGTGGTAATAGGCAAAGAAGACACGCTAAAAACAGAATTAACGGTATGCCATTGTTATAGAGGCTCAAGCGAAGAGATAATACGGATTATATCAGCAAGAAAAGCAACAAAAAAAGAAACTAAGATATATATTTCCGGAGGTGCAGAAGAATGAAGGCAGAGTATAGTTTAAAAGATTTTCGGGGGGTTATGAAAAATCCTTTCTACGACAAACTTATTACAGAGGTTGTTGTTCCTGTACAAAAAGAGGTATATCAAGTTTTTGTAGACATAGCTAGCCAAAACGGAGAATATCCCGAAAAACTTATGCGTCGCTGTTTAGCTGACTACGCAAAAAAATTTCAAGAGCATGAATAAGGGCGGCACTACCTTTTGCATAATTTGTTTTAAGAACTGATTTTATCTAGCCCCTTAATAACACTATAATTGATTATAAAATAATAGTAGCAAAGGATGATATAAAGTGACAGTATACCTAATAGAAACCATAAAAACAGTAATAGCATCTATACTAACTGCAAGTGTGCTTTGCACAGCCCCAAGCGGTGTTATTTCTCAAGAAGACGCGATAGAAATAAGCAGACAATACATCATGGCGGTACTGGAAATAGACACTGCAAACGATGAAATAACAATGAAGCTTTTTGAGGGCAATATCCCCATATGGGTAGGCAAAGTAGAACACCAGCACATCATAAGTTTTACAATAAATGCAAGTACGGGACAATGGTTAGTTTTACAAACTCAGCTACCCCAAGACCACAATCTACCCAGGCAAAATATTACGATGGAAGAATATGTTGCAATGAGTGGCGCAACGCCACAAAATATAGATAGCTACCTACATCTCGCTACAGAGTATGCTCAAAGACACTTTAATCAAACAGAGTTAACAAGCATAGAGTTTGTAGGCAAACGCCCAAACCGTATACCACAAACAATGGCAACCAATAATCGTATTAATTTTTTTGAAAATCTGTTACGGTTTGATGCAGTAGATAGTAATGGTCGCAAAGCCATGATAGAAATTTCATACGAAACACAACAGCTGCGTATGGTTACTTCATTCCATTATTACTTTAATTCCATGATATATTTGGTCTAACCCCTAGTGTTATCTCCAAAAATTTGGTAAAGTTTAATCATGGATAAAAACGAAAAAACATCATATGAGACAAACCCTGTAGAAGGCCCCGAGGACGCAATCTGTGCGTTTGTGGAGGCCTATGATGTGTTGCAGGACAGTGAGCCTCCGATTGCGGACGAGCTAAAGACGGCTATGTATCGACCTGTGACACCCCATGACTATGACACACCGCCTATCAGTCTGTATGAAATAGGTGTTGTTTATGTGCCTGATGGCGTGGAGGGGAGATATGGGCTTAATCTGCCAAAGCTAAAGACGGCGTTGCAACAGCGTGAGAGTGATGTGCGCGCTCTTTTTGTGCAGGATGATGGGATTTTGCCGCATCTTTGTGATATTTTGACAGCGTTTTTAGAAGAGCCATATGAGGACGAATATATCCACACAGTTGCCCTGCGTTTTCTTAACGAATGCCGTAGGCTCATTGCGATGTGGGAATAGGAGAGTTTAAATGTTAGCAGTGATTTTTGACATGGACGGTGTGCTAATCGACAGCCAGCCACTGCATTATGAGCTGGATATGCGTGTATTAAAAGCTTGCGGTTATCCTGCGGAGCTTAATACGGTGGTACCGTATACAGGGATGGGCAATCCCGACAGATGGCCAAAATACAAGGAGGATTTGGAGCTGGAAGAATCTTCGGAGCGTCTCATAGAGATGGCAGAAGAAGCCATGCGTGAGCTGTTTACTGACGCGGATTTGGTGCCGATAGATGGTGTTGCGTTGTTACTCGATGGCATAAAGGCAATGGGCATAAAATGCGGTGTAGCGTCGTCATCTTCTCATGAGCTTATCGAGCTTGTTTTGGGCAAAATCGGACTGAGAAAGAATTTCGACTTTATCGTGAGCGGGGAGGATGTATCCGAAGGTAAGCCAAATCCGGAAATCTATCTCCGCGCCGCAGAAAAAGCAGGCGTTTCTCCTGCGCAATGTATCGCAATCGAAGACGCGCCCGCCGGTGTAGAGGCCGCAAAGGCCGCGGGCATGGTATGTATAGTGTATGACAATCCAAACACATATGGGCAGGATTTTACAAAGGCGAATTTTACGGCACATAAGTTTGACGACTGTTTTCCCATCATAAAGACATTGTTTTTCAAAGCAGTGATGGGGAATTTGTCATGATAAATATCCCTAAGGATTGGCGCGACTACATCCTGCTCGATGCAGGTAATGGCGAAAAGCTGGAGCAGTGGGGAAAGGTAAAGGTAATCCGCCCCGATCCACAGGCGTTTTGGCCACGCAGCTATAAATGGGAAAAACCGGACATGCACTACCATAGAAGCAAATCCGGAGGCGGTACATGGGAAATCCTCGGTGACAAGGTGCCAAATACATGGAAAATCGCATACGAAGGCTTGCGCTTTAATATACGACCCACGGGATTTAAGCATATGGGGCTGTTTCCCGAACAGGCGGTTAACTGGCAGTGGTTGCAAAAAAAATGCAAAAGTGCGGATAGACAGCCCAAGGTTTTAAACCTGTTTGCTTATACGGGAGGCGCGACATTGGCGTGTCTGTATGCCGGTGCGGATGTGACGCATATAGACGCGGCCAAGGGTATGAATAACTGGGCGCGTGACAATATTGCTTTGAGTGGTTTTGCTGACAAAAAGTTCCGAGTTATGACGGATGATGTACTAAAATTTGTGCGTCGCGAGGCAAGGCGCGGCAATATGTATGACGGCATAATAATGGACCCGCCTGTTTTTGGGCGCGGACCGGGCGGCGAAATGTGGAAGCTGGAAGAGGGCCTCTTTGAGCTGGTGGAGGCATGTATACAGCTTCTTTCTAATACGCCTTTATTTTTTTTGATTAATGCATATACGGCAGGATTTTCGCCTACGGCATATGGCAACATTTTGTCGGCGGCAATGGGCGGACGCGGCGGCTCGGTCAGCGTCGGCGAGGTTGGCCTGGGAGCCGAGAGCGGCATTTTGTTGCCTTGCGGTATGTATGCCAGATGGGAGCTAAACGATACTTAGCCACTCGTCTGTGAGTTCCAGCAGGGTGTAGGGGAGGACTGTGCCACGAGCAAATGCCTTTGCCATGGTGGTTGCCTCTTCGATGTCTTCTGAAAAAGCGGGCGTTTCTTCTGTTTCGGTGATTTTGCCTTCCGGGGTGGCTCGTTCGATTGCCAGTCCGTAATAGTCTTTCTCCCCCTTAAAAGTCGTTAAGTAGTAACTTAGCTGCCATTTTTCCTCGCTGTCTGTGTAGATTTCCGTCCTCATAATCAGCTCTCTAATGCTCTCCATGTCATCAACCCTTTGCAATAATTTGTCCTAACAATAATATACAAACAGATGCTTTTTCGCAAAGCACTAATAGTCTCTCAGAATGTTCGAATGCAAGAAAAAAATATGAGCTTTTAATCAAACCTTACCAAATCGCACATACATTTTGTAATTTATTCCAACGCCATTAATAAAGGGAGTGAACCAAATTGGAAAAGTATATCAAAGAGGCTCTATCACTGGGCGCAAAGACTGCGACCCCATTCAAAATCGCGGACATCGCCTTCGACCCCCGCGTCGTAATAAAATGCATTTTTGGTTGTAGCGACTACGGAAAACAACATACATGCCCATACCAAAAATCGCCGCTAACCATGCAGGAATATCAACAGATTTTTTCGCATTATTCCCGCGGAATCATAATCGGCTGTGACAACAAGCCCGACTCACAAAAAATTTCGTATGCAATAGAACGCCAAGCATTCTTGGATGGCCATTATTTCGCCTTTTCGCTGAGCGACTGCGGCCTATGTAAAACCTGCGCAAAATCAAAAAACGCCGACTGCCCCCACCCCGACAAGGCACGCCCCGCCTTCCATGCAATCGGTATAGACGTTTTTAAAACAGTAAAAAATCTCGGCCTTACACTTAATGTGCTAATCGAAAAGGGCGATGAACAAAACTGGTATTCTGCTGTTTTTATTGACTAAACAATCGCAAAAGCAATGGCGAAAATCCAAACTCCTCTACCAGGGGAGTTATTTTTGACATCTTTTCAGGGGATTTTGCATGGGGGGTGATGCGCTTTGCGCGGATTAGGAGATTTTTTGCGGTATGCTCCATGTCGGTCAGCTCTATTATTTGGGTTTTGTAGCCTTGTGCTTCCAGTAGTTTTGCGCGGATTGCGTCGGTGGCAAGGGAGGCGATGCGTTCTTTTATTATGCCGTAGTCGTTTAGCAAAGTCAGGGTGCGGGGGGACATCTGCGAGCGCAACTCATGCTGACAGCAGGGGACGGCTGTGATTAGGTCGGCCTGCCACCTTACTGCATTGTAGAGTGCGTGGTCGGTTGCGGTATCACAGGCGTGCAGGCTGATTACAATATTAAAGGTATCGGGCGCGCCCCATGACTCTATGGGCGGGGCGTTTAATGTGCCTATATCGCCCACCCTAAAGGTCACTGCGTAGCCGTATTTTGTTGCGGCTTCGGTGCATTTTTTTACTACATCGGCGTTTATGTCCAGCCCGCATATATTTGTGCGGAGTTTTTTTATTTGAGAAAAATAATGGTATACGACGAAGGTGAGATATGACTTGCCGCAACCAAAGTCGATTATATTAATTGTCTCGCCCTTTAACCCATCCGTCTCGTCTGCTAAAATCTCCAAAAAGCGATTGATTTGTTGAAATTTATCCCACATGGGTGCGGCGACCTTTAGCTCTCTTGTAAAAACACCCATATCTACCAGTGCGGGGATGTCAGTGCCTTCTTTTATGATATGATTTTTGCGGCGGTTAAAGCTGTTTTCTTCAAAATCGGTGCGCCTTGGCTTTGTTTCCGTTTTCCTCCGATTGCAAAGCACCTTACCCTTCTTGCTGACTCGTGCAGAATATTCGTACTCATCATCCCATGCATTATATTGTAAAAATACGCCAAACTGCTCTGCCAAATATACACAAATCCCATCATAATCATGGTTGCTATGGAAAACTTGTGTCGCGGTATATGATGCAATTTGGTACCGCGAGTTCGTCTCGCGACCAGAGCGACTCTGCAAGATTTCTGCACGTACATACTCCGAGCCTTTTTTTGGTTTGCTGAGTACGATTTTATAAATACCGTGGTTTAGCATCGTATCGGGTAACATGTTTACCTCAATCCCTCACTAAAATAATTTAACCGCCCCATAATCCTCTCTGCGTCCGTGCCTTCTGCTACCGTCGGCACAAAGTCATTCCTGTATCGCACACTTGACATAAATGCGGGTATGACCCTCACGTCATTATCCTCCAGCAGTTCTCCGCGATAAAAAGTAAATTTTTGTTGGAAAATAAAGCTGTCTTGGTCATGCGGATTGGCGTTCCCGCCAAAGCAAAAATCAGCAAGAGAGTAGACAATAAACCGCCCGCGGTATTCTTCTATGCCTTGCATAACATGGGGATGCGCACCCAGCACCAAATCTGCACCAGCCCTTATAGTATATCGCCCCATATTGATTTGGTACTGCTCCGGGAAGTTTTCGCCCTCCACTCCCCAGTGATGGAAGGCAATAATGAGCTGTGCGCCGCGGTCGCGCAGGTTGCGTACACTCGCCGACACCCTGTTCATATTTTCGCGAGAATAATGCCAGATTCTGTGGCCAAAAAGCCCTACATATATACCGTTTACTTCTATTATGCGGTTAAACTCGTTGCCAAAATATTGCACACCCGCCTCTGTGAGTGCATCGCGTGTGTCATTTAGTCCTGCAACAAAAAAATCCAGAGTATGGTTGTTTGCGAGCGAAACAGCGTCTATATGCCCCGCCGACAAAATCTCTGCAAAATGCGGCGGCCCGCGGAACACAAACTCCTTGTCCATATGAGGCTCGGTAATATCGGTCAAAACACCTTCCAGATTAACGATGGCCAGACAGCTTGCATAAAAAATATGCGCAACATTTGCAAAAAAATGCTCATGCCCACCTTCTTCGAATGCCCGCATAAATGCGTGATAACCCGCCCATCTGTTATCACCGCCAAGTGTTACATCACCCGCCGCAGAAAGCAAAATCGTAACAGTATAAGGGCATGTTGGCTCTTCTTCTTCATCTTCTTCGTATTCTATGTAAACAAAAATAGGGACACTGACTTCCCTCTGCACGATTGTTTTGTTACCACCGCCGGTCTTTAGCACTGCCTCTCGCTCATTCATATAAAAAAACGCAAAAACCCCGCATATCACAAAAAGTGACAGCGTAAGTGTAATCGTCAATGATTTGAAAAACGCTTTCATCTTATATTCAAACGCCAGTCCAGTTCTCCCCTGTCCAGTGCGAGCAATAATGCCTCGGCTGTAGCCAGGTTGCTTGCCGCAGGGATGTTATGGACATCACAAAGTTGCATAATCGACGCGCTTTCATAATGCCTGTTATGCAGCGGGTCACGCATATAAATCACAAGGTCTATATCGTTTAGTGCAATCTGAGAACACATCTGCTGTTCGCCACCCAGATGGCCTGCAAGATATTTGTTTACATTTAAGTTTGTGGCATCCTCCACGATTTGGCCTGTGGTAGCTGTGGCATATAGCTTATGTTTGCTTAGGATATGCCTGTACGCCACACAAAGATTTTCCATTAACCTCTTCTTATTGTCATGCGCGGTTAATGCGATGTTCATATTGCTGCCCCCTTACCTGTCTCTGCATCCTGTGCGTCCTCATCAAAAATAGAACGTGGATTCCTTGGTAATTTTATATTAAGCACAATCCCCATGGCAATCATATGAACCCAAATCATACTGCCTCCATATGAAAGGAATGGAAACGGCATACCCGTATTAGGCAACAAATCCGTAGCCACACCCACATGAAAAAATGTTTCAAAGATGAGCATACCTGCCACACCGGCGGCTATGAGTCGCCCCTCGATGTCTATGGCATTTAATGCAATAATAATACAGCGTACAATAATAAATGCAACAATACCCAACAAAACCGCCGAACCTACAAAACCAAACTGCGCCGCCGCCACACTAAAGATAAAGTCGTTATGTCCCAAGATTACATATGGGTTTTCCATAAACCCACGCCCTGTGAGACCGCCTGTGCCTATGGCATATAGTGACCGCTCTGTTTGATACCTTGCCCACTGGTCGGCGTATTCCGGTCGCAAAAAACTTTCTATGCGTCGCCACTGCCAGTCACCAAAAATCCTTGTAAGAATCAGGGGCGTTTGTCTGCGCAAATCGAACCAGATAATCACCCCGATAGGCGCAAGCACAGAGGCACCGACCAGTATTGTGCGCCAATAGACCCCGCCCACAAACAGCACTGCGAGCGATACCATCAACACCACCATAGAAGCCGAAAAAGAAGGCTGCAAAAACACCAGCCCAACAGGCACAACAACCAAAACAACAAGCAACATAAGCCAAGCAGGCTTGTTAAAACGCTCACTAAAAATATCCAAAAACTTAGCCAAGAAGATAATCATAAAAATTTTGGCAAACTCAGAGGGTTGCATACTCAAAAACCCGATAAATGGCACAGGTATCCAAATCCACCGTGCCACACCCGTGTGGTCATCTGCTCCGATAATCATAACGACCAAGAGTAAGACCATCATGAGGCCATAGATATGCAAATAAAACCGTGTTATCAAATGATAGTCCAAAAACGAAAATCCAATCATAAGCAACGCGCCGGAAACAACAAACATCCTCTGCCGCGCCCAAAGCCCCCCATCGCGCCCCACAATCATCTGCGGTATAAGCTCTGCGTTGGCAGAGGTATATATCATGACAACGCCAAAAACGCCAAGGGCAATCACCGCCAGCGCAAGCAGATAGTCATATGAACGAGGGACTCGCCTCCAGTGCATGGATTACCCCTTTTTTCGCATATTTTTTATTGGGATGTTGGCATATAGTACAGGGACTGTTTTGTTTTCGTCGTCGGTTGTCTGGGAAATGTTGATGTCCATACCTGCGGCTTCGTCTATGTCCATGTATTTTGCTATTACCTGCATGATGTCATTTTTCATCATCTCCAGCAGGTCGGTATTGCAGTTTGCTCTGTCGTGGATGAGTACAAGCTTTAGCCTGTCTTTGGCGACCGAGCCGGATGTGGGTTTTCTGTTAAAAATGTTTTTTAAAAATTCCAAAACTCTCGCCTCCTATTGGCCTCCGCCAAATAACTTTTTAAATTTTGTCCATAGCCCCTTGTCGGTTTCCAAGTCCATCAGCGGAACCGTTTCACCGTTCATGCGGCGGCATATGTCGCGGAAGGCTTTCCCTGCAAAGGACTCATTGTCCGCGACACATGGTTCGCCTCGGTTTGTTGAGACTACTATGCTCTCGTCATCAGGTACTACGCCCAGTACATCTATGGCAAGGATTTCTGTTACATCCTCCAGTGCCATCATGTCTCCGCGCTTTACCATGTTTATGCGGATTCTGTTTAGTATAAGAAGCGGCGAACGTACCTCGGCGGCTTCCAACAGTCCTATGATGCGGTCTGCATCACGTACAGCGGATACCTCGGGGGTAGTGACGACGATTGCTTTGTCCGCTCCTGCGATTGCATTTTTAAAGCCTTGCTCAATACCGGCGGGGCAGTCAATCAGGATATAATCAAACTCCTCGCGCAGTTGCGCACATAGTTTTATCATCTGCTCCGGTGTCACCGCGTCCTTATCCTTAGTCTGTGCCGCAGGCAAAAGATGCAGCGTAGGATAACGCTTGTCCTTAATCAAGGCTTGTTTTAAGCGGCAATTGCCCTCGATGACATCTATCATGTCAAAAACAATCCGATTTTCCAGCCCCATTACTACGTCCAGATTGCGCAGACCGATATCTGCGTCCACCAGGACGACTTTTTTGTCGAGCAAAGCAAGCCCTGCCCCCAAGTTTGCGGTAGTGGTGGTCTTGCCTACGCCACCCTTCCCCGATGTGATTACATAAACTTCACTCATTGCTAAATCTCTCCCCATTCTATAACTTTTACAACGGTCGTATCATTACTTGTCCGTCTTTTATATATGCATAAGCCGCCGAAGACCTTGTGTTTTTTGCCGCTTCGGGGACATAGCTTATCGTGTCTGCTATACGCAGTTGTGTGGGTTGCAGTACCAGCGCGGACACAAAACATGCCAAATCACCGTTTGCCCCGGCATGTGCCATACCTTTTAATGCGCCAAGCACGACGACATTGCCGTCTGCGATGACCTCACTGCCCGGGTTTGCGTCACCCATGATGACTACAGAACCTGCGTATTTGATTCTCTGCCCCGAGCGCAGTCCAGTATGATAATACGCGGTCAAACTCTCCTTGCGCCCTGTCTTAGAAGGCGTAGAACTGTCAGGTGCGGGTACGGGCGAGGGTGCATCATGCAACTTTGTCGTTTTGGTTAAAGGATTGGGTGGCACAAAATCCTCGCCCTGCACAAAGGTAATATCAAGGCTGGTCTCCTCTGTGATGATGTCGATGAGGATTTTCTCATTTAAGTCATCCAGCTCACGCCCCTTAAACGTGACCTTTGTATCAGCCCCATCAAAAAACTGCTTGCCCTGCCTGACCTTCTTACGCAGGCTTTCTTGGATTTCGCTAAAAGGCGCGTCCGGGTCTAAAATTATACTGATGCCGTCCTTTTGCCCTTTAAGTGTAACAATTTGTTTGACTGCCATATCTTCTCCCCCTAATTTAATGCCTTAACGTATTTAACGGTCCCGGTCTCTGTGGCTGTGAGTGTATGCCCAGTGCCGCCCCGATTATGTCGCGTGATACATGTGCGGCAGACTGAGAACGAGCGCGTGTCGCGCTGAAGGGTACATTTACATATATTGCGATTTGTGGATTTTCGTATGGTGCAAACGCCCCAAACGCCGTATGCGAAAACCTCGAGGGTATTTGCTCTGCCGTACCTGTTTTTCCTGCTACACGGACGGGGAAATTTCTAAAAACAGAAATCCCGGTACCGCCTGCACCCGGCTCTGTGACGAGGAGCATACCGCGATGCACCACATCCCATGTCGAGTCAGAGACATCAATGTCAGACTCCAGAGGGGTAGGGGTGTTTCGTAATATGGTGGTGCCGGCATAGTTTTCGATTTGTGATACAAGGCGCAGAGGATAGTTTGTACCGCGGTTCGCTATGATTGCCATACCCCTCGCCATCTGCGCGGGAGTGTATGCATTGTAGCCTTGGCCGATGGATACCTGTGCGGTGTCACCATCACGCCAGCGCAGGTCATGCAGGGACGCATTAGGGTTGAATATACGTCCGCGATGGATTTTAAACTCGGGCGAGGCCATTGTGTTGCCCAAATACCCTTGGTTTACGTGTTGCTGGTGGATTTCTCCGATTTCCACACCCGTAGGGTCGTTCAGTCCAAAAAACTCCATATAGCGGTTTAGGGTGGTAATCCCGTCCATTGTGTTGCGCGACGGATGGCGCGAGTTGCCGAGGCGGAAGGCCGACTCTGCAAAGAAAAAGTTGCAACTGACAGCTATTGCGGTGCAGACGGGGATACTGCCATGACCCCCGCTATGCCAACAGTTTACGGAAGGAATGCCCGATGCCGTATGGCGCACCCCATCAAAAATGCGGGTGGTGGGACCGATGGAGCCTTCTTCGAGTGCGGCTACGGCTGTAAACATTTTAAATGTAGAACCCGGTGCGATGGCCTCCATAAAAGGGCGGTTAATCATGGGATGGGTAGGGTCAAGCAGGTTTATATGCCGAAAATAGTCATTATCAAAGTCGTTGACGAGCCTATTATTATCAAACGAAGGATATGACACTGCCGCCAGCACATCGCCCGTGTCGATGCATGTCACCACAGCAGAGCCTGTGACAGGGTCAAGGCCTATCATATGGGGGGTGAGTTCACGTTTTTCGATTTTGTGGATGAGTATATCGCGTGCTATATTTACTGCTCGTGTGCCTGTATGGGCTTGCAGTCGTTCAGCATATATGCCGTCGGGGTCGCTTATTTGCTCCGTGCCTATGAGTGTGAGCAAAAACTCTGCGGGTGTGATATGCCCGCGTTCGAGTCCCTCGATGAGCATACCCTGTATACCCACGGCATCAAAGTTACGCGATGACGCTCCGGGAAAACGCGCAGTTATATGTTGCCTCATGGGGAATGCCAAATTATCGGCCTCGGCCTCCATCACAGCGCGGATGTCAAGATTATGCCCACGCATAAATGATATAAACGCCTCCTGCGGTGTGGCGCGGTCGGCGGGGCGACCTGCTACAGTCCCGCCTGTATGGCGCAGTCGACGTATAAGCACCTCTGCCAGATGTCCTTCGAGTATATGGAATGCTTGTTTTTGAAGCTCAAGGTCTATTGTAAGAAACACTCGGTTTCCCGGCTCAGGCTCGGCATCCCATACAGTCGCACCGATGCGGCGACCATGGTTGTTAACCTCAAAGGTCTGCTGTCCGGGTGTGCCGCGCAGATAGCCCTCCATTGCAAGCTCCAAGCCCGCTCGCCCAAACAGGTCATCCCCGGTATAGCCCCTATGTCCCCACATCTCCAGTTGCTGTGCCGTTATCGGTCGCAGATACCCTACCATATGCGAGACATAACGCCCTGCGGGATAATAACGCAGACTGATAATATCCACAAAAACGGCATCAAAAATCAAATTACGTTCTTCGATGGCGGCCTTTGTCTCCGACGATATTTCGTAAGCGATGGTAAATGGTGTAGGCATATAAACCGCCCAATTATGCAGTCTTTGGCGAAAAATCGGTGCGCGCAGATTCATAATCCGACGTGCATCTTCGTTACAAAGCTCGGGGTCTATACGAAAAGTCTCTCGCAAAACATTCCAAGTCTCTTCTGCGGTGGCATAATGCGGGTTAGGCACAGCCATGTCGTCCTTCCAGCGGAACTCCTGCCACGCGACATTGGCCTCCGTAGGCCCTGTAAATGTAAACTCGAACGGCTCCTCCGAAATCGGAAAATCATCCACAAATCTCTCGCCGTTTCTTTCCAACAAAAGTGCGAGTTCCAGCAAAGCTTCATTAGAAATATCAACGCTTGGGTCGATTTTCGCCACAAACACAGGCACATTAACCGCAAGCGGTCGCCCATGCCTGTCATATATCGTACCGCGCTGTGCCGCTACAGGCCGCGTAACAAAGCGTGACTGCGGCGGCGGTATGACAAAATTATCTGCCATGACAATCTGCAATCGAAACAATTGCACCAAAAGGATATAAAAAAGAACTGCCGCGACGACAAACAACCACAAAATGCGGTTGGAAATAAAGCGGAACAATAACCGCCCTACATCACGCGAAAGCTCTTTTAGCTCATACTTCATCTACAGGCTCCTGCCATATTTCTATTTTAGAATTAACAAAATGCATAAGCGCGTATAGCGGCACAGCAAGAGATGCTGTGTAAATCGTCTGCGGCAAAATAATCACCCGCAAATAAAAGAAAAAGTCCTGACCGCCCAAAAACATTACCGTACTGACATAAATCACCATCTGATAAACAAAACTAACACCAATCACTACAAAAAAAGGTAAAAAATAATTATCTTTGAAAAAATCCTTAAAGGGTTTGCCACAAGCAAATCCAACAATGAATCCCAAGAGTGCGTAAAACCCGATGACACGTCCACCCATCAAATCTTGCATAAGCCCTACAAAAAATCCAAAAATCCCACCCTCTATATCCCCACGAAGGATGGCGTAGCTAATCACAAGGATAATCGCACTGTCAGGAGTCACCCCAAGAATCGCAAGATGCGGAAAAAGGGTAGCCTGTAGCACAAAGTTAACAAGAATGAGTACAGTCAGCAGTCCAACTCTAAGCAAGCTCTTTACATCCCTTCGGTTATGACAAGCACTACTTCCATATTGCTAATGTCGGCGGTGGGTCTGATGATTGCGTAGCGTGCGAGGCCGTCAGGGGTCGTGTGTACAGATATTACTTCTCCGAGGCGCAAGCCGGATGGGAAGAGATAACTGCATGGTGATGTCACTATTTCGTCACCGGGGATTATTTGTGCTGTAGCTTCGAGATGGTCTATGCGCATTAGGCCTTGATGCATGAGTGTAGGGTCGCCGCGTGCCGTGCCTATATCCTCTGTACGTGGCGAGATTACGCGGGTGACAAAGCGATAATCGAGGACGGAGACAAAACGTGCGGAAAGTGGTGTGGTATAGCGTGTAATCCCAACGAGGCCGCCGTTTGCGATGATGGGCATGTTGACGGCTATACCATCGGATGTGCCGCGGTCTATTGTAAAGGAGCGATGCCAGTCGGAGGGGTCTGCCGCGATAACACGCGCACCCATGGTAGGCAGATGTGCGTAACGACGGTGCATGTTTAGGGCATCGCTTAGTATTGCGTTTTCTTCGGCGGCGAGGGACAGGCGGTCGTTTTCAAACTGCAAGCGATGTATTTCTTCTTGGAGTTCTCGATTTTGGGTGATGAGGTTTTGGTTATTTGTCAGTGCAGAAAAATGACCTTGCACCCATGTGATAGAAGAGCTTAGACCACGTTGCATGGGCGTGACTACATACGACAGGCCGGAGGACAGGATGTTTGTGCCGGTCCCCGGGCTTATCGTGGCAATGATAGCTATTATGCATATGCCTATACCTGTCAATAAGAAGGCACGGCGGTGATTTTCTAAAAACTCAATCATTTTTTCATTTTCCCATGTGTGATAAGCACACCCTGTAACTGCCTAAAGTGTTCCAGCACGAGACCTGTACCCATAGCCACGCAGTTTAGCGGCTCTTCGGCTATTATTGTTTCTATGCCTGTCTCGCGGGTGATGAGTGCATCGAGGCCACGTATGAGTGCGCCCCCGCCGGCTAAGGCTATACCCGATGCCATTATGTCAGAAGCAAGCTCAGGAGGCGTTCTTTCCAGTGTTAGTTTTATTGCGTCGATGATTTTGCCTATTGGTTCGGCCATGGCGGCACGTGCATCATCTTCCGTCATGATAATGGTGCGAGGCAGACCTGATACAAGGTCGCGACCGCGTACTTGCATTGTGTTGTCGGGGTCGGGATTATAGGCACAGCCTATGCTTATTTTTATATCCTCGGCTGTACGGTCGCCAATAGCCAGACCATACTCACGTCGCACAAAACCTATTATGGTGTTATCTATTTCGTCACCTGCGGTGTGTAGTGATTTGCTGGTAACAATGCCACACAGCGAAATAACGGCCACTTCGGATGTGCCGCCTCCTATATCCACTATCATACTGCCCGTAGGTTCAGAAACCGGCAAACCTGCACCGATTGCGGCCGCCATAGGTTCTTCTATGAGGGCAACATGGCGAGATGCTACACCGGCGGAGATGGTCGCGTCTTGGATGGCACGTTTCTCTACCTCGGTGACACCGCTGGGTACGCATACTACGACATGTGGCTTAGAAAACAGCCGACGAGTACGCGCCTTCCTTATAAAATAGCGCAACATGGCGCGTGTTGTCTCAAAATCCGCGATTACGCCGTCCTTTAGCGGCCGTATGGCCACTATAGAGCCGGGAGTGCGGCCTATCATTTGTTTTGCCTCGTCGCCTACAGCCATCACCTTGTTTATGCTTGTATTAATTGCCACAACAGACGGCTCGTTTAACACGATGCCCTGTCCTTTAGCAAAAACCAGAATATTAGCTGTGCCGAGGTCTATCCCCAAATGATGCGTAAACATTAAGTACCACCTTTATTTGGCCTTCGGCCGTTTAACATGTGCAAAACATACAGTTATTTGGCCTTCGACCGTTTGCATATGCAGGATATGCCATTTTACAAGAGTATTGCCTGATTATTACATAAAATATCAGGTTTTACAATGTTTTTGTGTTATAATAAGTGCGTTTGTCGGAAGGGGTTTGTATGATGAAAAAATATATTGCGGTGATTGTGTTTATTTTATTTTTATTAGCTTTTCCTGCTGATGTGTTTGCCGGTGCGTCAAATTTGATTCCCATCAGAGAATTTTTTGAGTCAGAGGGCGGTGAGGTTTTTTGGTGTGAGGATGAGCGTTTGATTATCGTATATTACAACGGTGGTCATATAACCATCCCGGCAGAAGGCACTGACGCTGTAGTAAATCGCTATCCTATTGAGTTGCAATCAGAGGTGGTTATTTATGAAGGAAGGGCGTATCTGAATATTTTTGATTTTCTATCGCTTTTGGTTGCGGCTATAGATATACAGGTTGTGTCGTTTTCTCTTACAGAAGAAGCCCGCGACATAGTACTATACGATTTTGACTATATGGTAAATGTCACTCTGGAAAACGCCGTATGGGACAATATCATCTACAGGCGACTGGGGATTGATTTTGATGAGCATGTGGCATTTTATCGCGAGTTTATAGAAGAAAAAAATACATTTGAAGCGTTTTATATGCCTGAACATTTGCCTGTGCGTGGTGGCGATGACCCACTGGATATGGCGGCTGATTATCTTAGCCATTTATTGTTGCATATGTTTACCGCGCCGTTTGAGGGTATCGGCCATCTTGCACCACGAGAGATGACTATGTACAGGATGATGCTAACGTCACTATTGCGTGCATATGCGCATCAAGAGCAACACACATCCGCGGACATAGAGCTAATCCGCTCAATAAAGGACGTATATACCCACCCACAAGCCATATGGTTTTATGGCGAATACGAAGTAGACATATATGAAGAAAGTGGTGCGTTTCCGATAATACCCGGAAATGTAGTAACGGAAATCATAGAGGACGGAAAAATAGCGTACATGAGAATACAGAGCTTTTTGAGCGACCTGGACTATGATGACGCAATCATTTTTCCCTTTTTGCATGAAATAAAAGACTTTGAGAATCTGGTCATAGATATACGGGGCAACACGGGCGGGAGTGTTATGTATTTTAATGCTCTCATATTGATGAGGATACTGCGTGAAAACAAAATAGTCCAAAGCCATCAGTTTTTTACGGGTGGCGAAGAAGCAAAGAAAGTAATGCAGAGATACCACGACATGTTAGAAAGCTTTGGCGAGGATTCATTCTGGATGGAGTTTTCACGACTTGAAATCATGCAGACCGCTGACTTTGTCTATGAGATGGGCGGGATGCCGTATTTTAATCAGGATGACAAGGCGCGTCTTGTATATGTATTAGTCATAGAAGAAACACTGTTTCCGTATCGTCTGCCGCAGTTTGCTCGTGTAGACTTTGGTGGAAAGCTGTGGTTACTCGTTGATGAGATGTCTATGTCTGCCTCGGTAAACGCGGCTTTGGCCGTCATGGCAACAGGAATGGGTACGGTGGTAGGCGAAAACACCTCCGGCGTAACAGGTCCCGAAGCCACATATATAATGCTTCCCAATACGGGCATAATATGGAGGCTGGACATAGGCCATCTTACAGATAACTACGGCAGGTCGCTGGAAGAGTTTGGCGTGACACCGCACATACACAATTACGAAGGTATGGATGCACTGGAAACGGTGCTATATATAATACAAAAAAAGGAGAACGGAAGATGAAGAAAAAATTTTTATGCGCAATTGCCATGATTGTGGTGATTGCATTGCCGACGATGGTTTTTGGGCAACCATCAGAAGAGCAAGAGCTTATTCCACTGCGTGCGTTTTTTGAAGAAATGGGCGGCGCAGTAAGCTGGAGCGAAGATGAACGTGTGATTACCGTAGTTTTGGAAGGAGAGCAAATACTTATCCCTCTCGACGAAAGCATTAGAATTTATAATGACAGGGCATATATTGCGCAAGATGGATTGGTTGCTTTGTTTATGGCATTGAGCGGTATGGAAAACGTGACATTCCGCCTGACCGAAGAAGCGCGAGATTTGGCATTATACGATTTCGACTATATGGTGAATGTCACATTGGAAAATGCCGTATGGGATAATATCGCCTACAGACGACTTGGCATTCCTTTTGATGAGCATGTCGCGCAGTTTAGGGGACTCATCGAAACGATGACCCCCTTTGATGCGGTGTATCTGCCACAGCATTTACCCGTGCGCGGCGGTGACGACCCTCATGATATGGCGGCGGATTATCTAAGCCATCTGCTTTTGCATATGTTCGCACCACCACTACAAGGTGTGGGGCATCTCGCGCCGCGTGAGCTTACTATGTACAGGATTTTGCTTTCGGCGTTTTCTCTCATGTATACAGACGAAAATGATTCCGCCGCAGGCTCCGAGCATTTGCGCACCTTGGTTGAGACATACACACATCCGCGTGCGGTATGGTTTTATGGAGAGTATGAAGTTGATTTTGAAGCGGGTGCCGACCCCTTCCCGGAAATCCCCGACAATGTAGTCACAGAAATCATCACCCCGGGCGAAATCGCATATCTTGGCATTCGCAGTTTTATGGGAAGCATGGAGTATGATGATGCTGTTATTTTACCGTTTTTGCGCCAAGTAGAGGATTATGAGCATCTGATTTTGGATGTACGCGGAAACCTTGGCGGACATGGCGGCTATTTTTCACAACTAATCATGATGCGCCTTATGCAAGAAAACACAGAAATCCTTGGCGGACAATTTTTCACCTCGGGTGCAGAGGCACAACGTGTCATGCATAATATTTTAGAAATAACACAGGATGCAGTAGAAAATCTTGACTGGTTAGAGGTTTTGCGCATGGAGATTGTTCCGTCATCGGAATTTGTATACGAGATGGGCGGGATGCCGTATTTTAATCCTGACGACCTCGCAAGGCTCACCCATGTTTTGATGGAAGAAACGCATATGTTCCCTTATCGTATGCCTGAAGAAGAACGTGTGAATTTTAACGGCAAAATATGGCTACTCGTAGACGAAAGGTCAATGTCTGCCTCGGTAAACGCCGCCATGGCCGCACTCACCACAGGTTTTGCCACCGTCGTAGGCGAAAACACATCCGGTGTAACGGGTCCGTTGCACACATATGTAATGTTGCCAAACACAGGCATCATTTGGAGATTGGACATCGGTCATTTTACGGATAACTATGGCAGGTCGCTGGAAGAGTTTGGCGTGACACCACAAATCCGCAACCGCGAAGGTATGGACGCACTGGAAACAGTACTTGCCGTAATCGCAGAATCCTAAACACAAAAAAAGCCCCTCGCAAGAGGGGCGATATGTCACATGTCAGTTGTGTTACAGGTATAGTAAAATATCTGTCGGATTTTGTCAACACTTTTTTGCACTTGTTTGGAGGAAATAAATGTCGGAAGTTTTATACCAATTTTTAAACAGCACGGGATTTTTTTGGGAGTTTTTGCGATTTGCTTTAAAGATTTTGATTACATTTTTGCTCATACAAATTTTTCGTATGCTATGGAGGTCTACCTTCACTGCCGACACCATCCATCTTAAATTTATTAAAAATGTACTTAGTGCATTGGTCTGGGTGGCGGGGGTTGCGTTTTCGCTCAGTTCGTTTTCGCAGTTCCAGGATATTGCTACTGCGTTTTTTGCAGGCTCGGGTATAGCCGCTATTATGATTGGTTTTGCGGCGCAGGAGTCGTTAAGCAATGCATTTAACGGACTTTTTATCTCTATCTTCAAGCCATTTGAGGTGGGCGACCGTGTCCACCTCGTAAATGCAAATATCACAGGCTTTATAGAGGATTTGACCCTTCGCCACACCACCATCCGCACTTTTATGAACAGCCGAATTATCATACCAAACTCTGTGATGAACAAAGAGCTAATCGAAAACTCAAACTTTTGCAATCCCCAAGCCTCGGCGTTTATTGACATAATCATAACCTATGACTCCGATGTGGCAAAAGCAAGCGAAATCATGGCGGAGGTGCTTGGTGGTCATCCTGATTTTGTGGATACCCGCAGTGCAGAAGCCATCGAAAACGGCACGCCAAAAGTCCCCGTATTTGTGCGTGCCTTGAGCCTGCATGGTATAGAGATGCGTGCGAGCATGTGGACAGCTACGATTGCAAACAACTTTGCCGCCTGCTCGGATGTACGCAAAAAAATCCTCGCCGAGTTTGCACTCAACGAGGTAAAAATAGCAGTTGTTAATTTTATTTCACCGGTCTAGTATCTACGATACAGCCCAATCACCTTGCCCAAAACATCGCACTCTCTTGTCAAAATCGATTCAAATGCTGAATTTGCGGGGTCGAGACGTATAAATTCTCCTTCGCGATAAAAGGTTTTTACGGTGGCAGAGTCATCTAAAAGTGCGATGACTATGTCACCATCGTTAGCGTCCTGCTGTTGCCTTACAAGCACAAGGTCGCCGTCAAAAATCCCTTCGTCCATCATGGAGTCACCTTTGACATGCAACATAAAACATGTGTCGTTTTTTACATAATCTATGGGAATCGGAAATGTATCCTCTATATTTTCTTCTGCCAATATAGGCATACCCGCCGCAACGCGACCTACAATCGGTACACTGACCAGCTCGCGTGTGTTGCCATAAAAATCCTCTTCTAAAATCTCCGTAGACCTGTTTTTTGCAGGAGAACGTCGTATATATCCCTTCCGCTCCAGCGTCTCCAGATGAGCATGTACCGTAGAAGTAGAGCTAAGTCCTACAGCGGTACAAATCTCACGCACTGTGGGCGGATAACCGTTTTTGCGGATTTCAGATTTTAAAAAGTCTAAAACCATCTGTTGTTTTGCGGTTAATTTGCCGGGCATAGTACCCACTCCTCATTAAAAATTTTTTTCAATAAGAAAAATAACATAAAACACAACAAATTGCAAACATTTGTGCGGTGGAAAATCGCGTTTTTTTTTGTTATTATTTATGTGTCTGTTAAAAATAGGAGTGGTCTGATGAGGAAAACATATATTGCATTACCAAAGACGATGAGGCTTTTGCCACAAGTTTATGACGTGTTTAAGAAGGCGGGATATATATCCGCCGCATTAGAACTTTCTATTGCAAACAAATCACAAAAGCAGTTGGAGTATGCGGGCGACTGTGGAAAAATCGCATTTCTTTTGGTAAACAACATGGACATACCGCAATATGTAGACAGAAACTGGGCAGAGTTTGGGTTTACCGCATTCGATTGTTATCGTGAGTATGAGCTTTCCAGCACAAAGGGAGGCCATGCCATGCGCGGTGACAACTTTATCACAAACATCCTTCCCGACTACGGACTCTGCGGCAAAGCGCGTTTTTGTGTGGCGGGATTACCTGAAAACCGCGAGACTTTTGAAAAATGTAAAAACAGCGATGAAAAGGTACTTACCGTAGGCACTTTCTATCCTGCGATTACAGAAAACTACTTCCGCAGACTGGGAATACTTGCTGATATTGTCACCATCCAAGGCTCGTCAGAGCTTTTGCCTGCTCACTGCGGAGTGGATGTAATTTTTGACATAGTAGAAACAGGTAGTGCGTTGGTAGAAAACGGACTCATAATCTATGAAGAAGCAATGCCAATCAAAACAAAAATACTTGTATCAAAAGCGGCACTAAAATATGACAAAAATATAGCAGACATGCTTGAGGTGCTTAAAAATGCGCCTAAATAGAGATATATCTGCATTAAAAAACCGCAAGACAGACGAGAGTATAGTCCCCCTTGTGCAAGACATAATCGCAGATGTGCGACAAAACGGTGACTCTGCTGTACGCCGCTATGCAAAAAAATTTGACAGCTACACGGGAGAGACATTGGAAGCCACTCCGCAGGAGCTAAATATAAAATCAAATACTGCCCAAAAAGACATCCTTATACGAGCCGCCGACAGAATCCGTGATTTCCACAAGAATCAAACAGAAAAATCATGGAATATGTTCAAAGACGATGGTGTGGTAATGGGACAAATCGTACGCCCGCTCGAGCGTGTGGCAATATATGTGCCGGGCGGCACGGCTGTGCTTACATCTTCTTTGCTCATGTGTGCCATCCCCGCGCAGTTGGCAGGAGTAAAGGAAATTTCGATTTTTACACCCATAAAAGAGGATGGATTGATTTCTCCCGAGCTTTTGCAAGCCGCCGAAATTTGCGGGATTGCAAAAATCTATAAGGTGGGTGGCGTACATGCCATTGCCGCAGCCGCATATGGTACAGAGTCCATCCCAAAGGTTGACAAAATAGTAGGCCCGGGTAGTGCTTATATAGCCACGGCAAAACGACTCGTATATGGTGCGGTTGACATAGATATGGTGGCAGGGCCGTCAGACATCCTCGTCATCGCCGACGAAACCGCATGTGCAAAATACGTAGCTGCCGACCTGTTGAGCCAAGCCGAGCATGGCACTGACTCCAGCTCTGTACTCGTAACAACAAGCGCGGATTTAATCACAGAAACAGAAAAAGAAATCGCCCGTCAGCTGACATACCTAAAGCGTGCGGATATAGCCCGCGAGGCTCTGGAAAACTTTGGGGCGGCAGTGCATGTTAGTACATTAGAAGAAGCCTTTGATATTTCAAACGATTTGGCACCCGAACATTTGGAGATTATCACCGCCGACCCGTTTACACATCTGCCAAAGGTAAAAAACGCAGGCTCTGTTTTCCTCGGCGAAAACACCCCCGAGCCACTGGGCGACTATATGAGCGGAACAAATCATGTACTGCCCACGGGTGGGACAGCTCGTTTTTATTCGCCGCTTGGGGTGTATGATTTTGTAAAATACAGCTCCTACAGCTATTATCCTCGTGCCGCATTTGCCGAGTTACAAGACGATGTTGCAAAGTTTGCGTTGTCAGAGGGACTGGATGCACATGCAAATTCTGTAAAAGTAAGGTTTGAGTAAAATGAAATATTTGAGCGAAAAAGCAAAAAGGTTGACACCCTATGTTGCAGGTCTGCAACCGCAGGGCGAGGGCTGGATTAAGCTAAACACAAACGAAAACCCATATCCCCCCGCGCCTTCTGTTTTTGACGTGCTCAAAGCCGCCGACATAGAAAAACTGCGTCTATACCCCGACGGAGAGAGCGGCATACTAAAATCGGCGATTGGTGCCGCGTTATGCGTTGGCGAAGATTATGTATTTTGTGCTAACAGCTCCGACGAGGTTTTGGCGTTGGCCTTTCAGGCGTTTTTTAGCGGAAAAAACAATGTAAAAACTGCTGATATTTCTTATGGATTTTATCCTGTATGGGGACAAATCTATGATGTCGGCTTGGATTTTGTGAGTGTCGGAAGCGACTTTTCGATTTCTCCCGATGACTATAAAAACGCAGAGGGTGTGGTCATCGCCAACCCAAATGCACCGACGAGCCTCGCACTCGGCCTTTCTCAGGTAGAAAAAATCGTAGCGACCAACCCCGATGCCGTTGTCGTTTTGGATGAAGCTTACATAGACTTTGCGCGGGTAGAAAGTGCGGTCGCGCTTGTACAGCGTTACAAAAACCTGCTTGTAACACGCACTTTTTCTAAATCCCATTCTCTGGCGGGACTGCGGGTGGGTTATGCCATCGGCGACCCCATGCTCATCGACGGACTGTGCCGTGTGCGTGACGCTTTTAACTCATATCCGCTGGATAAACTTGCACAGCTCGGAGCGGCGGCGGCGATTTCTAATCCCGCGTATCTTCGTGAAACATGTGCAAAAATCATTGATACGCGAGAGAAAACAATCAGCGCGTTACAAAATCTTGGCTTTGAGGTCTTACCGAGCCAGGCAAATTTTATCTTTATGCAAGCCACGGACGCAGGCATACTGTACGAATATCTCTTGCAAAACAAAATCATAGCCCGCCATTGGAACAAACCAAGGGTCGACGATTATCTCCGCGTATCAATAGGAACAGAGAATGACATGGAGGTGTTTGTAACATGCGTAAAGCAGTATTTGAACGAACGACAAAAGAAACAGGTATAACACTCTCACTTAATCTCGACGAGGCAGGGCAAAACAATATTTCTACGGGCATTGGTTTTTTTGACCATATGCTGGAACTCCTTGCTTTTAGGGGTGGGTTTTCGCTCACTCTTACATGCAAGGGTGATTTGCATATCGACACACATCACACTGTGGAGGATGTGGGCATTTGTCTGGGTGCGGCATTAAAAGAAGCGTTGGGTAACAAGGCGGGACTGGCACGATACGGCTCTTGCGCGATGCCCATGGATGAGGCATTGGTGAGCTGTGTGTTAGACATTAGCAATCGCGGTTTTTTGGTATTTAACGCGCCGCTACCTGCCGAGTTTTGCGGAACTTTTGAGACTGAAGGTGTAGAAGAGTTTTTCCGAGCCTTTGCGGCTAACGCAGGACTGACGCTCCATATCAACCTCGCATATGGCATAAACACACATCACATAATAGAAGCGATTTTTAAGGGTGTGGGCGGCGCACTCAAACAGGCTGTTGCAATCACGGGCGCAGGTGTTTCTTCTACAAAGGGGGTTTTGTAATGCTAATCATTCCGGCAATAGACCTGCAAGGCGGAGAGGCCGTGCGACTCGTACAGGGCGATTATGGAAAAAAAACTGTATACAATTCCGACCCTGTAGATGTTGCTTTAAATTTCGAAAAAATCGGAGCCAAATACCTCCATGTAGTAGACCTTGACGGCGCGAAAAGCGGCGACACAACAAATCTCGAAACAATCCGCAAAATCCGCACAGCGATTAATATACCAATGCAACTCGGCGGCGGAATCCGCAATGCCGAAATCGTAAAGATGTATCTCGACATGGGCATAAACCGCGTAATTTTGGGTACTGTGGCTGTCAATAATCCCGACTTTGTAAAAGAAATGGTTGCAACCCATGGTGCAAAAAAAATCGTAGTAGGCGTAGATGTGCGCAACGAAACTGTAGCCACGGCGGGCTGGCTCGCTGACAGCAGTGTAAACTATCTCGACTTCATAAAAACCTTAGAGTCTTATGGGGTAGAATATCTTGTAGTCACCGATATTTCGCGGGATGGCACATTAACATCGCCAAACTGGGATATGTACGAAAAGATACAAGGCATAAATGTAGTAGTATCAGGTGGTGTAGCCAAAGAAGAGCATATCCTGCAAGCCAAGAAACACTATGGCGTAATCGTAGGCAAAGCCTTTTATGAAGGAAAGGTGGATTTGCAAAAATGCTTAATGCAGACATAATCAAATGGGGCGAAAACGGCCTAATCCCCGCCGTCGTACAGGATTTTTATACCGGGCGCGTACTCATGCTCGCATATGTAAACAAAGAAAGCCTGGGCTTTATGCAAGAAAAAGGCGAGACATGCTTTTGGTCGCGCAGTCGCAACGAGCTTTGGCATAAGGGCGCGACATCGGGCGATATACAAAAAATCAAGACAATGACTCTCGATTGCGATAGTGATACTTTGCTGATTCAGGTAGAGCAACTCGGCGGCGGCGCATGTCACACAGGCGACTACACATGCTTTGGTGACGAAGGCGGCGAGTTTAATATCCTGCAACATAATTTTGAAACAATAAAAGACCGTGCCGCCAACCCAAAAGAAAATTCTTACACAAACTATCTTCTAAACAATGGCATAGATAAAATATGCAAAAAAGTAGGCGAAGAATCCGCCGAAACAATCATAGCCGCAAAAAACAAAAACCAACAGGAGCTAACCGCAGAAATCGCTGATTTGACTTATCACCTGCTTGTGCTTATGCATGAATGCAAGCTAAGTCCGAGGGATATAGCCTCTGAGCTTAGTAAGAGATTGTAGAGAGTGAAGTGACCCAATGCCCGTAAAGCTACCCGCAAACCTGCCTGCGACACGTACACTAAACGCAGAAAATGTATTTATAATGACAAGCAAAGCGGCAGAGGCGCAAGACATCCGCCCACTAAAAATAGGCATAGTTAATCTAATGCCAACAAAAGTCGACACAGAGACCCAACTTGTGCGGATGCTCTCCAACACACCGCTACAGGTTGAGGTTATTTTATTGCAAATGAGCAGCCATGTATCAAAGAATACATCAAAAGCGCATTTGGACGAGTTTTACCAAGCATTTTCGGACATCAAGGATACGGTACTCGACGGCCTCATCATCACAGGTGCGCCCGTAGAAACATTACCCTTCGAAGACGTGGACTACTGGCAGGAGCTTTGTGCTGTCATGGAATGGTCAAAAACCAATGTGCAAAGCACAATGCATATATGCTGGGGCGCACAGGCAGGACTATATTATCATTACGGCATAGACAAATACCCCTTATCCCAAAAACTCTCGGGGGTCTATCATCACAACGTTTCCATCCCCACATGTTGCCTCACACGCGGTTTCGACGACCCCTTCTTCGCGCCACACTCACGCTACACCGATGTCCGCATCGCAGACGTAGAGGCCGCCGGCTTGGTGATTGTATCTACATCAGCAGAAGCGGGTATGTACATCGCCGCAAGCCGCAACCGCCGTCAGG